>CBFCZU010000051.1:0-19989 GCA_965602635.1 uncultured Planctomycetales bacterium
AGGATGGCGAAGCAGGACGGCGAAGCCGGATTCGCGTGGCTTGCGGCTCAAAACAGGAAAGGCATTGTGCTACAAGGACTTACGGATTTCGGGGGGGTTGCGGAACGTTCCGTTTCGTTCCGGAGTTTTCCGAAACTTTCCGTTTCGTTCCGTTTCGTTCCGTCCCGATGCATCGGGATTCCGGGTGGTTCCCGTTGGATTCGGCCTGTCCCGAGTCACCCGGCCAGGAAGGGATTGGCCTTGCGCTCGTGTTCGATGGTGGTGGCGGGTCCGTGGCCGGGGAGGACGCGCGTGGGGCCGGGCAGCGTCAGCAGGCCCTCGCGGATGTTCCGCAGGAGTTGCGATTCGTCGGCACCGGGGATGTCGGTCCGGCCGATGCCCTCGGCGAAGAGGGCGTCGCCCGAGATGACGACCTCTGCGGCGGGGCAGTAGTAGGCGACGCCTCCGGGCGTGTGACCGGCCGCGTCGAGCACCCGCCAGTTCAGCGGGCCCATACCCAGCTCCTCGCCGGGCGAGACCGTCCGGTCGGCGGCGACGGCCGCGATGCGCAGGCCGAAGGGCAGGGACAGGTTGGCAACCGGGTCAGTCAGCATGCCGGCGTCGCCAGCCGGGGCTGTCACGAGCGCGCCGGGGAATGCTTCCTTGACTGCGGCCAACCCGGCGATGTGGTCGCAGTGCCCGTGCGTGAGCAGGATTCGCTCCGGCGAGAGGCCGTTGCGGCGGAGGTGATCGACCAGCGGCTCAGGCGAGAGGCCCGGATCGACGATCCAGCAGACGCCGCCGGCGGTGAGGACGTAGCAGTTGGTGCGGAGCTCGCCGAGTTCGAGGCACTCGATGTTCAGTCCGCCGGAGGGATCGAGGGTCATTCGCTCAGGCCTCGAGGTGTTCGTCGACAACTTGCTTGACGTCGCTTACGCCGGACTCCTCCCACATTCCGACGATCTTGCGCTCGCGCTTGGCTGCGGAGGCGCTGTCCGAGGCGTGGGCGCCGTTGCGCATCAGGTCCCTGCCCAATTCGCTGCGGACGGTAGCCGGCTCGGCCTTGCTCGGGTCCGTCGAGCCGAGCTGCCGCCGGATCTTGCTGATCGCGTCGGGGCCCTCGTAGAGCATCGCCAGGCACCTGGTCCGGCTGGCGGACTGCTTCAGGTGGGGCTCGGTGACCTCCTCCGGGTTGACGCCGCTCATGTACTCGACGATGCGGTTGTACTCGGCGACGGCGTTACGCTCGGCGAGGATGTCGGCGGCCCGCTCGGCGTCCATCATCGTGAACGGGAAGCTGAAGGCGTCATGCAGCCGGGAGTAGATCTCCTGCGTCAGGTCGCCCTTCAGGCGGGTGAGGAACAGTTTCCTGAGCGGCTCGTAGAACTGCTCGGCCTGGGCAACGGTCATGCCGATGAGCTTTGTGCCGACGATCCGCAGGCCGGTGCGGCTGAAGACGTCCACGATGCTTCCCGGCCGGCGGGTGGGGCGCTCGAAGCTGTCGGGCTTCAGCAGGACAAGGCATGTCTCGATCCGGCTGCCGGAGGGATACTTGCACCGCCCGGGGAACAGGCCGCCGTCGCTGTCGCTGTAGGAGGCGAACAGTTTCAGGTGCTCGACGTTCGTTTCGGGCGTCGGGGCGGTGAGCACGGCCGGCTCGAAGTAGCGAACTCTGCCGTTGCCGTCTCGGATGAAGTCGCCGTAGGTGCCGCGTACGGTGTCGCCGACGATCTGGTCGGTCAGGCTGCCGATGACGTCCTCGCGGAGATGGCGGACGGCGTCCGGCCCGCGGAAGAGCATCAGCAGGCATCGCGGCAGGAAGCCCCAGGGGTTATCGGCCCGGAGGTTCTCATCGACGTACCGCGACCACGCCTCGGCCAGGGCAGGTTCCATCGCGGTCGTGTAGATCGCCTCCCGGTAGGCGTCCACGAAGCCGTCTGAGAACACGAACATCCGAACCGCCGCCAGCTTGAGCCGGGCGTGGGCGGTCAGTCTTCCTATGATCCCGCCGGTGCGGCTCTTCAGTATGCTGTACGGTGTGATTAGAGCGTAAGCCAGTTCGTCCACGCCTGTTCCTCAGTCTCGTCGGGTGCCGCAGTTCCCGGCGAATCTATCGTCTGGCCGGCGAGGATGCAACATTTGACGAAGGGAAAGATTTTTTGACTTGTACCGGGGCGGGTGTATAATCACCCGCAGACCCCAGTGGGTGTACCGGACGTGACGATTGGATGGAGCCAATTTCGTAGCCTTCTCGGCCGGGTGCTCTGGGCGTTCCTGGCGGCGGTGCTCGTCACCTTGAGCCTCGGGGGCCGCGCTGCCGCCCAGGAGAGCAACGGGGGCGAATACCTGGGCGCCGACGCCGTCGTCAGCGGCAAGGAGATGCACAGCTTCTCCGCCGACGGCGAGACGGTGGACGTGATCAGGGGAGACTTCTCGCTGACCCTCGGCAAGCTGACCCTCAGCGGCGACAGCGCCGTGCTCTGGATCAAGGAGCGCCGCGTCGGCCAGCAGACCTTCCGCGACATCGAGGCATACGTGGAGAGCGGCGGTGGCGAACAGGTCAAGCACGTCACCCTCCGCCACCGGGGCGAGTTCCGCGCCCGCGTGGGGCGGCACGGGCGCCGCGACGCCCGGTCGCTGCCGGTGTTCAAGCGGGCCCAGAAGATGCGCCTGGGCCGCGCCGGCGGGGACGAGCCCAAGCCCGCCGAGGGCCCAGCCCGACCGGGCCGCCCGCCCAGGACCACCAGGCCCGCTACGCCCGCCACCCGCCCCGAGACCCCGGACGAGCCCACCACGTACAAGCCGCTGACCTTCCGCGCCGACGAACCCCTCAAGGCGGAGGACATTCTAGACCCGCGCGATCCCAAGAAGAAGATCGGCATCGTCATCCTCAAGGGCAACGTGTATATGTCCCAGGGCAACCCGGACAGCGACCTGTTCCTGGAGATGCGCGCCGACTCGGCCGTCATCTACAAGGGCCCGGGCCTGGGCGGCGCCGACATCGAGAAGGAGATCAGCGGCGTTTACCTGGAGGGCGACGTGGTGATGCGCCGCGGGGAGCAGAGCGTCCGCGGGAGGCGGCTCTTCTACGACCTCAGGTCAGGGCGGGCGATCGTTCTCCAGCCGGTTTTCCGAATCGTTCAGGCGCAGCGGAACATTCCGGTTTACATTCGGGCCGAGGAGGCCCGTCAGACGGCCGCCAGAGAAGACCCGAAGAACAAGGACGTGCGGCTGCAGGGCTACAAGTGGGAATTCCGGAAAGCCCTGGTGACGACCAGTGATTTCGCGACGCCCGAGTACCACATCGCCGCCAGACGCGTGTACATGGAGGACGCGGCGCTGTACGACGAGACCGGCAAGCGGATCTCCCCGCTGCGCTGGCGCAGCAAGCTGGTCAACACGACGCTGAACGTACGGTCGATTCCGCTTCTGTGGACGCCCTACGTGGTCGGCGACGCCGAGGAGGGGCATACGGCCCTGCGCAACCTGGAGGTAGGCCAGCACGGGCGCTACGGGTGGGGCGGCGAGAGCAAGTGGTACCTCTTCCGCCTGCTGGGCGTGCCCAGGCCGGATGGCTTCAAGGGGCGCCTCCAGGCCGACTGGTACGAGCGCGGGTTCATTCTCGGCACCACGGTCCGGTACGACAGGCCCAACTACGGCGGCATCGCGCTGGCCTACGGCATGAGCGACCAGGAGGGCAAGGACGACTTCGGCACCAGGCGCAAGGACATCGCGGCCGACAGGCAGCGTGGCCGGCTGCTCTGGAGGCACAAGCAGTTCCTGCCTCGCGACTGGCAATTCCAGCTTGAGGCCAGCTACCTCAGCGACAGGAACTTCCTGGAGCAGTTCTTCTCCCAGGAGTACTGGACCGGCAAGGAGCAGGAGACGCTCCTGTACGCCAAGAAGCAGCGCGACAACTGGGCGCTGACCGTGCTGGGCCAGTGGCGGATCAATAGCTTCCTCACCCAGACCGAATCCTACCCGGACGTGGCGGGCCACCTGATCGGCGAGTCACTGTGGAATGACCGGCTCACCCTGTACAGCGAGGGGCGGCTGGGGGCGGTTCGCTATCGCCCGGACGACAGCCTGCCCGTGACCGGTAGCGGCACGGTCGCCAGGGCGGACACGCGGCAGGAGGTCAACGCCCCCTTCATGATCGGGCCGGTCAAGGTCCTGCCCTTCACTGCGGGCAGGGCGAGTTACTGGAGCGACAGCACGGACGGCAGCGGGCTGGTCCGCTCCTGGGGGCAGCTAGGCGCCACCGCCACGACGCACATCTGGCGGCTGCTCAACAACGTGGAGAACCAGTTCTGGGACCTGCACCGCATCAAGCACGTGATAACCCCCTACGGCAACGTATTCTTCTCTGCCACCAACGTTGACCCAGTCGATGTGTACCCATTCAGCCCGGACGTGGAGCGGTACGTTCGCCAGCTTGGCGGCGGGCGGGTGGGCGTCCGCCAGCTCTGGCAGACGAAGCGCGGCCCGGAGGGCGAGCGCCACACGGTGGACTGGCTGCGGCTGGACATGGCGGCAAGCTTCTACAGCGACGACGATACGCACATGCCCGCCGACGGCAGGTACTTCTTCTATCGCCCCGAGTACAGCCTGCCGCGGAACTCCTTCAACACGAACCTGACCTGGCACGCCTCCGACACGACCACCTTCCTGGCCGATGCCAACTACGACATCGACTCAGGGAAGGTGGGCCGGGTCAACGCCGGCGTCGCCGTCTCCCGCGATCCGCGCGTGCGGTACTACCTGGGCATCCGCAGCATCGAGGCGCTCGACAGCACCATGGGCACGCTGGGGGTGAATTACGTCATCAGCCGCAAGTACACGCTAAGCTTCTTCGAGCAGTACGACTTCGACTTCGATGGCGGCCAGAACCAGGCCACCAGCCTGACGCTTACCCGGAAGTTCCCCCGCATCTACACCGCCTTCACCTTCGCCTACGACCGCATGCAGGACGACGTGACGATGATGGTCAGCCTCTGGCCGGAGGGCATCCCCGAGGTCTCCGTCGCCGGGTCGAGGATGAGCCTGCTGCGGGGCGCCGAGGACGACGACGACTGACGCCGCCTTACTCCACTATGGTCACCGTGCTCCATTTCTCGTAGAGCATGGCGAAGAGCAGGTCTATGTCACCGTCGGCCAGGCGGATGCAGCCCAGCGAGACGGCCTTGCCGACGCTGGACTGATCGTTCGTGTCGTGCATCCCGTAGCCGTCGGCCTTGGTGTAGGGCGTTCCTTCGATCCCCTCCAGGCCGATCCAGTAGCCCTTCCTGCCCAGGGCGTATCCCGACTGGCCGGGGTAGATCCTTCGCCGGGGCATGCCGCTGGAGACCGGCGGCGTCCACGGGGCGCCTGTCATCTTCCCGCCCAGCACTACCCGCCACCGGCCGACGGGGGTGGACTTGTCCTTACCCACGCCGACCGGGAAGCGGCGGACGAAGATCATCCGCCGGGTCTTGGGCTCCTCCAGGTACACGTCCGCCGTGAAGCTCCGTTTGGTGATCACGGCGTGGAACGGGCCGCGGACGAGCTTGAGGGTCTGGCCGGCCTGGATCTTGCGGGCGTCGCTGATGCCGTTGATTCTCAGGATGAGCTGAGCAGGCACGCGCAGCTTCATGCTCCGCTCTATGCGCGCCAGCAGGTCGCCGGGCTTGAACGTGTAGCTGGACGTGCACGGGTCGCCGGGCACGGCCTGGGGCGAGAAGATGGTCTCTACCGCCAGTTTGTCCAGTTGCTTTCGGGCGTCGGCTGCCTGTTGCTGGGGCAAGGTGCCGCAGGCAAGGGCGTCGGCCAGACTGCTCCTGGCCGCCACGAGTTCTCGTCGCCCGAGCAGGTCCATCCCCTTGCGGAGCAGGCCCATCGCCTTTGCCCGGTCCGTCGGGCCTGGCGGCGGGTCCCCGGGCCGGGGGCGGCTGCGAGCTCCGGGTTCGGGGGCCGGGGCTGCCGGGCGCACGACCTTGGCAGATGGCTCCGGCAGCGGCGGCTTGGACTTCGGCCACAGCCGCGCCGCGCCCCAATAGGCCACCAGGACGAGTACCGCGACAATGACAATCCTGGCGAGAACGCGGCGTTGACTCCTTGTCACTACTACCTCCCGGCTTCCTTGCCTTCACCCGCCGCTGGGGCCGAAGAAAAACGCAAAGCCTCTTCGTCGGTCACGAGCATGTGCACGGGTATGTCGTTCTTCTTGACGGGCACTTTTTCGACGACTTGCTCCCGCCAGGCCATTCCTACGGTGACGGCCCGCAGATGGGGCGAAGCCAGGAACCGGTCGTAGAACCCGGCGCCCCTGCCGAGACGGTTGCCCTTGCGGTCGAACGCCAGGCCCGGCACGATCACCAGGTCGAGCATATCCGGTGGGATCGGCTCTCCGTCGGCCGGCTCACGCAGGCCGTAGTTGCCAGTCACCAGCCCCGTCTCCAGGGAGCGGATCTCCAGCGGGATGATGTGGCGATCGTCCCAGGAGGTCTTCGGGGCGACGATGACCTTCTGGTCCTGCCAGCCGCGCAGGGCGATGGGAGTCACGTCCAGCTCACCCGGCAGGGGCAGATAGATCATCACGACGCGGGCCCGGTCAAACTCCGGCAGGGCGAGCAGGCGCTTGCTGGCGGCCATACTCTTGGCGTGAGCAACGGCCGGCGGCAGGCCCGCCAGTTTCTTGCGAACGCTCTTTCGCAGCATGAACTTCACGCGGATATCAGAACCCCTTTTCTTGCCGCCGGTCAAGGGCAAAAAGTTTCGCACGCTTGCCATGCGGGCAGGGCACGGTTAATATGCGTAGTTTGCCTGCACATGGCCACGACGCCCAGGACATCCCGGCGACGGGGCAAGGCCGACGGCCCGCGGAAGAGCCGGTCGGCAGCCGCCCGCACCCCCCGGCGCAAGCCACCGCGCAAGACCCAGCGTGAGATCGTCGTTCTCGGGGCCAAGGAGCACAACCTCCAGGGCGTGGACGTCACGATCCCGCGCGGGAAGCTGGTGGTCATCACCGGCCTGAGCGGATCGGGCAAGAGCTCGCTGGCCTTCGACACCCTGTATGCCGAGGGTCAGCGCAAGTACGTCGAGAGCCTCTCCGCCTACGCCAGGCAGTTCCTCCAGCAGCTCCAGAAGCCGGACGTGGACCACATCGAGGGGCTGCCGCCGACGATCGCCATCCAGCAGCGCTCCGGCGGGGCGAACCCCCGCTCGACCGTGGCGACCACCACGGAGATTTACGACTACCTCCGCCTGCTGTTCGCCCGGGTCGGCAAGCCGCACTGCTGGGTGTGCGGCAAGTCGATAACTTCACAGACCGTCACCCAGATCGTTGACTCGATCTGCCAGTTGCCGGAGGGCACGCGGTTCATGGTCCTCGCCCCGATCGTGCGCGGACAGAAGGGCCAGCACGCCGAGCTGCTCCGCCACATCCAGCGGGAGGGGTTCGTTCGCGTCCGCATCGACTCGGAGCTCCACGACCTCCGCAACGTCGAGCCGCTGGCCAAGAACCGCAAGCACACTATCGAGGTGGTGGTGGACCGGCTGGTCCTCAAGCCATCGGTGCGGACCCGGCTGTCGGACAGCATCGAGGTGGCCCTGGGCCTGGCCGAGGGGCTGGTGGTCATCTCGTACGAGCACAACGGCGACGGTGAGGGCGAGCCGACCTGGAAGGGCCTGGTCTTCAGCGCCACCTACGCCTGCCCCGAGCACCCCGAGGCGAACCTGGAGGAGCTATCGCCCAGGATGTTCAGCTTCAACTCCCCTTACGGCGCCTGCCAGGAGTGCGACGGACTGGGGACGATCCTGGAGTTCGACCCGGACCTGATCGTGCCCGATCAGTCGCTGAGCCTCTCGCAGGGGGCCATCGACGCCTGGCGCCACGGCGGCAAGCGGATGAACATCCTGTACAATCGCATGCTCCGCAAGTTCTGCCGCGACTTCGGCGTCAGTCCGAACATTCCCTACGGGGAGCACCCGGCCGCCGTCCGAAGGGCGCTGATGGACGGCAAGACCAACGGCCAGAAGCGGTTCGTGGGCATCATCCCCAACCTTCTCCGCCGCTGGAACAACACCGACAGCGAGTACGTCAAGCAGCGTCTGCACGGGTACCTCTCCGAGCAGCCGTGCCGGAAGTGCAACGGGGCGAGGCTCAAGGGCGCGTCGCTGGCCGTCAGTATCGACGGGCGCAACATCCACGACGTCACCGGCATGAGCATCTCCCAGGCGAGGGAGTACTTCGAGTCGCTCGACCTGGACGTGGAGCGCGCCCAGATCGCCGAGCAGATCCTCCGCGAGGTCCGCCACCGGCTGACGTTCATGGAGAACGTCGGGCTGGGGTACATCACGCTCGACCGCACCAGCGCCACGCTCAGCGGCGGCGAGGCCCAGCGCATCCGCCTGGCCACGCAGGTCGGCAGCGGGCTGGTGGGCGTCTGCTACGTGCTGGACGAGCCGACCATCGGCCTGCACCAGCGCGACAATCAGCGGCTGATACGGACGCTGCGGCACCTGCGGGACATCGACAACACGGTGATCGTCGTCGAGCACGACGAGGCGACGATACTCGCCGCCGACGAGATTATCGACATGGGCCCGGGGGCGGGTCGGCACGGGGGGAGGATCGTCGCCCAGGGCAAGTTGGACGACATCCTCAACACGCGCGAGTCGATGACCGGGAAATACCTCAGCGGTCAACTGAAGATCGACGTGCCGAAGAAGCGCAGGAAGCTCTCGCCGAGAAAGACGATCCAGCTCCGCGGCTGCCGGGAGAACAACCTCAAGGGCATCGACGTGAGCTTCCCCATCGGCGGCATCATCTGCGTCACCGGCGTGAGCGGCTCGGGCAAGAGCACGCTGGTGAACCAGACGCTGCTGCCGGCCTTGCGGCGCAGGCTGCATGCCTCGCGCGACAAGCCGGGCAGGTTCGACAAGGTCCTCGGCAGCGGGCAGATCGACAAGGTGATCGAGATCGACCAGTCGCCCATCGGGCGGACGCCCCGGTCGAACCCGGCCACGTACACCGGAGTCTTCGACCACATCCGCCAGCTCTTCGCCCGGACGCGGGAGGCGAAGATCCGCGGCTACAAGCCGGGGCGGTTCAGCTTCAACGTCAAGGGCGGGCGCTGCGAGGCCTGCCAGGGGCAGGGCACCAAGAAGATCGAGATGCACTTCCTGCCCGACGTGTACGTCACCTGCGCCGAGTGCAAGGGCACCCGCTACAACCGCGAGACGCTGGAGATCCGCTACCGGGGCAGGAGCATCGCCGACGTGCTGGCCATGCGCGTCGAGGAGGCGATGAGCTTCTTCCAGAACTTCCCGAAGGTCAGGCAGCTCTTGCGGGCCATCAACGACGTGGGGCTCAGCTACGTGGAGCTGGGGCAGTCCTCGACCACGCTCTCCGGCGGCGAGGCCCAGCGGGTGAAGCTCGCCTCGGAGCTGGGCAAGACGGCCACCGGGCACACGCTGTACGTCCTGGACGAGCCGACCACCGGGCTGCACTTCGCCGACATCCACAAGCTGCTCAACGTGCTCAACCGCCTGGCCGACTTCGGCAACACCATCATCATCATCGAGCACAACATGGACGTGATAAAGTGCGCCGACTGGATCGTCGACCTGGGCCCGGAGGGCGGCGACGCCGGCGGGAAGGTCATCGCCGAATGCACCCCCGAGGAGCTCATCGCCATCAGGCGCAGCTACACCGGGCGGTTCCTCCGCAAGCACCTGGACGGCGCGCAGTAAGCGCTCCTAGCCTGCTTATTGCATGCCCCCTTCGAGGCTCATGCAATAAGCACCTTTGCGAGAGACGGTTCTCTCGCAAAGGTTTCGACTCGGCGCTTCGCGCCTCGCTCAAGGCTGGCCCTGAGCAAGAGCGACGTAAGTCGCTCGCGTCGAAGCCGCTGCGGCCGATGTTGCACGCGCATCGTGTAACATCCGGGCTAGCCCAGCGCGTTGCGGATCGCGAAGTAGTCTTCCCGCTCGACGGTCTTTCCCATGGCCCCGGCGGCTTCTTCGATCTGGGCGGGGTTCTTGATGCCCACGATGGCGACGTCGAGCTGGGGGTGGGCCAGGGTGGCCGCCAGGACCAGTTGCACGATCGTCAGGCCGTACTTCTCGGCCATGGGGGCCAGGCTACGCACCGCGGTGGCGAGCTGCTTGAACTTCTCTCCCTGGAAGCGCGGGTTCCGGCCACGGAAGTCGTCGAAGCTCTCCGTCCCTTCGTACTTACCCGTCAGCAGCCCCAGGGCCAGCGAGCTGTAGGCCAGCACGCCGACGTCCTCGGCCTGGCAGCAGGGCAGCAGGTCGGCCTCGATCTCCCGGTCCAGCAGGCTGTACCGCGGCTGGAGCGTGGCGTAGTCGCCGACGCCCCGGGCAAGGCGGAGCTGCTCGACCGTGAAGTTGCTCACCCCGTAGCTGCGGATCTTGCCGGCCTCGCGGAGCCTCTCCAGCGCCTCGGTGGTCTCGGCCAGCGGGGTGTAGGGATCGAAGCTGTGAAGCTGGTAGAGATCGAGGTAGTCCATCCTCAGCCGCTTGAGCGAGGCGTTGCACTCCTCGACGACGTACTTGCCGGACAGGTCGGGGTGACGATGGCCGTCGGGGTAGAAGTGGTGATAGACCTTCGTGGCGACGACGATCTTGTCGCGGGGCACGTCGGCGAGCGCCTCGCCCATGACCTGTTCGGAGAAACCGTCGCCGTAGGCGTCTGCGGTGTCGTAGAAGTTGACCCCGACCTCGAAGGCCCGGCGCATCGCGGCCTTGACGTCCTCGACCGGCACCTCGCCCCAGAATCGCGGCGAGAGCTGCCACGAGCCGTAGCAGACGGGTGAGACCATCAGTTCACTTCTGCCGAGTCTTACGCGTTGTTTCATTGTGCTGCCCCTTCGCTATCAACCGGATGGAAGGCTAGGTGGCCAGGGAGACGAGGATGTCCAGCCCCTTGGCCAGTTTCTCGTCGGCGACGGTGTATGCGATGCGGAAGTGCGTGTCGCGCTCGCTGAAGACGTTCCCTGGTATGACGAGAACGTTGTGTTCAACGGCCTTGGTGGCGAACTCGGTGCCGGTGGTGCCCTTCGGCGCGGCTACGAAGGCATAGAACGCGCCGCTCGGCTTGAGCAGCCCGAATGGCCCGGCCAGGGCGTCGTAAACCATGTCGCGCTTGCGCTTGTATCCGGCGATCTGCTCGGAGACGTCGCAGCCCAGCGCGACCAGGCCGGCGGACTGCGCCATGCTCGGCGCGCAGACGAAGGAGTACTGCTGGAGCATGGTCATCTTCTCTATGATCGCCGCCGGGCCGGTGCACCACCCCAGCCGCCACCCCGTCATGGCGTAGCTCTTGGAGAAGCCGCGCATCAGCAGGGTGTTGTCGTACAGGCCGACCATGGACACGGACGGCCCGTCATAGGTGAAGTGGTTGTAGATTTCGTCGGAGACGACCAGCAGGTCGTGGGCCGCTGCCACTTCCGCGATGGCCTTCATCTCGGCTTCGCTATACACCCGGCCGGCGGGGTTGCCGGGCGAGTTGACGATGATCATCCGGGTGCGGTCGGTTACGGCGGCGGCGATTTTGCCCGGGTCAGGGGCAAAGTCCGGATACGTGTCAACGACGACCGGCGTGCCGCCCGTGAGGTTCGCCAGGTGCTTGTACATCACGAAGTACGGGTCGAGGAGGATGACCTCGTCGCCCGGGCCCACAAGCACCATGAACGCCAGCAGCAGCGCCCCGCTGACTCCGGAGGTGATGAGGTAGCCGCGGTCTCCGAAAACCTTGCCGTGATACGGGTCGTGCCAGCCGAACTCCTCGCAGCAGGCCTGGGCGACCGCCTCGCGCAGCTCGGGTGTGCCCTGCGTCTGCGTGTACTTGTTGAAACCCCGCTGGATGGCGGCGACGGCCTCGGCCTTGACCGGCTCGGGCACGTCGAAATCGGGCTGCCCGATGGAGAGGTCGATCGGGTCGGTCAGCCTGGCAGCAAGGTCGAACACCTTCCGGATGCCGGAGGAGTCCATCAGCTTCATGCGATCGGCGATTCTGTGGCTGGCACGCATGGGTGTCGCGCCCCTGGCTGGGCCGGTTCCACGGCCGCCGGGGCTGCCGCGGGCACTATTCCTTGGCCTTCGGCTCGGCGGATTCCGACTCGGCGGCTGCGCCCTCGGCCGCGCCCTCGCCGGCGACCCCAACCTCGGCCTCGGGCTTCTCCTCGGCCTTCTTGGTCTTGGTGCCGACCTTGCTGTGACGCACCTTCAGCTTGGGCAGACCCATGGGCGAATCCTTCTCCGGGTCGAACTTGCCCTCGTCGGTCAGTCGGGCGATGCGTTCGGCCCGGGTCAGCACGCTGCGTTTTCTCGCCAACCCTCCGTGGGTCTTGAGCGTTCGATCCAAACTCATGTCCACACTCCTTCGGCCTGCCGCTGACGGGGCCGCTATTTCTCGTAGATCATCCAGGGCGGGGCGTCTCGGCGCTGGCCGAAATCGCGATTGCCGCCGCCGTCTTTCATGTATGCCTTGCCCAGCGGTAGAATCGTGTTGTCAACGTAATCGCGAACCTCGGGGCTGTTGGGGTCCTTGAAGCCCCGAAGATGCTTGACGATGTACGTGCCTCCCTCGCGGGGGCGGTGGATCGTGGCGTCAACGCCCATGCTGTAGAGGAAACCCTTTATGTGCTCGGCCTCTTTCCGGGAGTCGATACCGCCCTGGATGACCAGGTAGTAGTATCCGCTCGGGCGGTGGGCGTCGTCGGGGATGGCGTCCACGGACGCGGCTCGCGGCTGGCCCGGCACGGGGCGGGGCACTGGCAGGACCCCGGGCGGGGCGTCTTCCAGGCCGGCCACTTGCGCGCCCTGCTCGGCGCCGCTTTCGCCGGCCCGCGCCGCCCGGACGCTCCAGCGCCCCAGGCCGAAGGCCACCGCCAGCAGGGCGATCAGCCCCAGCAAGATCAGCAGCGCGGATATCGTACTGAGCGAAATCGTCATCTTGCCGCCAGAGGCATAAAACGCCGGCTCCCGCTCGGCCATCGCCACCGGCCTCGGCGGCATCGAGGGCGCCTGCGCCGCGGTCTCGCCCGGCTTGGGTGGCTGGGGCGGCGGCGCCTCAGCCGCCGGAGGACCGGCCTGCCCGAACCACCCCGGCACGCCCAGTTGCTTGTCGGCTTTGCGCGCGTCGCCGCCGATCACCTCAAACAGCGCCTTGGGGCTCTTTTTCCTGGCCACTGGTCTGCTCCCGATCCCAGAAGCTGCGCACGCAATCACCCCGGCGGCCCTGCCGCCGTCAGGCAACGCGACTAGGTTATCCGCCAGCGGGCGGACTGTCAACCTCTGACAGGGCACGGTGCCGGGGCCGGGCGGCCGTTTCGCCGACCAGCCGCGGATTGAAACTTGCCTCCGCCGGCGCATAATGGGGTCCGCAGCCGGTCGTATCGAAGGCCCAACCCAAGCTTGGAGGCAGCAGGCAATGACCAGTCATCTCATCTTCACGGCCGCCGCCGCGGCGCTGCTCGTCACGGCGCTGGGTCCGGCGCTCGCCACGGGCGAGGTCGTCAACCCCGACGTCGGAACCGACCGGTCGGTGGACACCTGCTCGGCAAAGACGATAGTCCGCAGCCTCGTCAAGGAAGGCATGACCGACGAGGCCAAGGCCCTGGCGATTTTCCACTGGCTGCGGCGGGCGCTGTTCCACAGCGGGCCGGAAGAGCCCTTGCGGCACGACTTCAACAACATGATCAGCATCTTCGGCTACGGCTCCTGCTACATGCAGACCCATCCGCTCAGCCACCTTTTCCAGCAGTTGGGCTGGCCATGCCGAGACTGGCTCCACGACGGGCACCACATGATCGAGGTGCACTACGACGGGGCGTGGCACTGCTTCGACCCGCACATGACCTTCTACGTTTACAACCGCGCCAAGCCGCGGGCGATCGCCTCGGTGGCGGAGCTGCGGGCAGACCGCACGCTCGCCTTCGACGCGGTCAAGGAGCAGCGGACGGGACCGGCCTTTCTGATCTGCGGCGACACGCCCAAGTGGTTCGCGCCCGGCGGAAGGTGGGTGCGGCATCAAGACTTCCTCCCGCACATCGGCTCGGACCGGGAGTTCGGCGCCATCCGCCTGGCCCGGGGCACGCGGTACGTGCGGACGTGGAAGACGGGGCGGTTCTACAAGCCCCACGCCTTCGGCGGCGCGGACATCGGCCCGTACCACACCTGCGGGACCGCCTCCGACCGGCGCGACAAGGTCAACTTCCCCTTCTGGGAGCCCTACCTGTGGAAGGGTAAGCGAGTCAGCCATCGCCACCACGGCACCGGATACCTGATCTACCAGCCGGACCTCCGCGGCGGGGGGTGGAAGGACGCCGCCCTGCGGTTCATCAACCTCACCGGCGATCCGGACACCAAGCAGCCCGCCCTGCACCCGCGCGCCGCGGGGATCGACGGCGAGGCCATCTTCTTCGTGGACTGCCCCTACATCGTCAGCGGCGCCGCCATCGAGATGAAGCAGCGGGGGGGCCGGGAAGGCGACGCGATATCGGTGAGCGTCTCGACCAGTTGGGCCGGCCGGCGGCGGAAGTGGACCTCGGTCGCCCTCGCCGGCGCCGACGCCAAGGCGGCGATGAAGGCGGACATCTCGGAGGCGGTGGCCGGGAGCATCGGCGGCTACTGGGTCCGCATCACCATCAAGGCCAAGGATTCCAAGGGCGCGGGCATCGACTCGCTGAAGATCCACACCGACTTCCAGCTCAATCCTTACGCGCTTCCGTACTTGATGCCGGGCAAGAACAAGCTAACGGCCACGGCTGGTCGCAACGACGGGCCGTGGAACGTGCGCATAGCCTGGTCGGAGGGCGCCGGCTGGAAGACGCCCCGCGAGCACAAGGCGACGATCAAGGGGCGCTCGCACGAGGCGACCGTCAATGTGGCCGGGAAGAAGATCCCGCGCATGGAGGCGATCGAGATATCCGTGGACCCGTAGCCGCCGCGCAGCCGCGGGGCGAGGAGAACCAGACATGAAGAGCACGACCTTCGGCGTGTTTCTCACAGCCGTTGTTTTCTGCGCATCAGGAGGGCCTGCGATGGCTCGCAACATTCGACTGGTGAATCCCGATCAGCCCGACGCTACCGACATCCACTCCCTGGTGGCCTCGGTCACCAAGGGCTGCAAGTCCGACCAGGAGAAGATGATCGCCCTGTGGGCGTACATAACCCGCAACCCCTATTACCACTGGTGCGAAGCCAGGGAGAACCCCGAGGGCACGACCGAGTTGGGCGTGGTCTTCGACCCGATCAGCGCCCTCAACGTCCACGGTACGGTCATCTGCTACCAGGTGTCCGACCTGCTGGCCAACCTGGGCGACGCCGCCGGCGTCAAGACGCGCTGCCGGGGCGTGCCAGGCCACAAGGTCATGGAGGCGTTCTACGACGGCAAGTGGCATTTTTACGATCCCCAGTATGATTGCGCTTCCTACTTCGTGGCCGACGACGGCAAGAGAATCATCTCGCTGGACGAGCTGCTCAAGGACTCGGCCAAGTACATCCGCAAGCCCAAGCACCCCTCGAAGCCCTTCTATCAGTTCGATCACTTCGGCGGCAAGTTCTGGCCGTGGGAGACGAAGGAATACGTCATCAAGAAGTTCTATCCCCGCAGCGCCCTGGGCAAGTGTCCGGCCTTCGCGCCGTACATCGCCCGCGGGCACACCATCCACATGGACCTGCGCCGCGGGGAGAAGCTCATCCGCAACTTCGCCAACGTCGGCAAGTGGTTCTGCCCGCCTGACTTCTACGACAGGTGGAATCGCGACCGCACCCAGCGCTGGGTGGACAAGGGCCCGCACGACCCGCGGAAGCCCGCCAACACCCACGCCAACGGCGAGCTGATCTACGAGCCCGACTGGGCCGCAAGCGAGAGCAACCTCCTCGACGGGCTCTACGGGGGCAAGGACTTCGTCCTGGCTGACGGCGTCGTCCGTCCCAAGGGCGGCAAGTGCCACGTCGTGTTCTCCGTGCAGAGCCCATACCTGATCGCCGGCAAGCCCGGCAAGCTCGCCGAGGCCGGGGACTCGCGCGACGGCGCCATCTTTCAGGCCGAGTTCATCCGCAAGAACGCCAAGGCGGTCAACGCGGTCGCCGTCTCCACCGATAACGGCATCACATGGAAGGACGTGTGGACGAACGACAAGCTCGGCCGGCGGACCATCCGGCTGGACCTGACCAACCACGTCGAGGGCAACTTCGGCTACTTGGTCAAGGTCGCCCTGGCCGGGGCCAAGGGCGAAGACGCCGGCCTGGCAAAGCTCAGCATGCGCACCAGTCTGTTCTATTCGCCCGTGCCGCTGCCGGCGGTCAGGCCCGGCACGAACAGGTTCAAGTTCTCGCTGGAGCGGGGCAAGGGAGTTCTGCTCATCCGCCCGGACCTGGGCGACGGCCGACGGTACAAGAGGTTCTTCCACGAGCTGAAGGGGTTGAAGTACGACCGCAACTTCGTTCGGCACCTTTCGCCGACCGGGCGCAGCGGGCACGCGGTCGTCGAGGTCGCCGGCCCGCCCGGCTCGAAGGTGGAGAGGCTGACGGTCGATGCCTGCTACGGCACGTCCGGGGGCAGGGGAGCGGACAAGGTCGAAATCCTCTACGCCAGCGACCCGGCCGGGGAGTGGAAGTCGGCCTGGAAGAGCAACTTCAGCGTCCGCAACGACAAGTGGAAATGGGACTGCTCGGCCCAGATCGTTCTGCCCCGCCCGGCGGAGAAGTGCTATCTCAAGTTCCTGCTGACCCGCAGCCGCTGGATGTCGCTCAACAGGGTCAAGATATACGCCCACTACGTCCGGGCCGCGCGACCGCTCGAACCGGGCAGCGTCAAGGCCACTCACGTATGGGACGCCGACGGCAGGAAGGGCGTCACGCACGCGGCCACGCCGAAGCTCACCGGCGAAACCTATTCGTTCGAGGTCAAGGGCAAGAGGATCGCCAACAAGTCGGTGACCGTCGAGGTCCTCAACGACAAGTGAGCCGGGCCTGGCCCGCGCGACGGGGCAGGGGCTGAATCTTTCCGAAATTCGCTGTAAGATTTGTGCCTCAGCGGGGTCTATGCATGACGACCATGGCCAATCCGTGTGCTGCGTCGCCTGGGAAACTCGCCGCTGACGATCGGGAGGACCCACTCCTGGCCGAGCGTTTCGCCCAAGGCGACCGCGCGGCATTCGCGGAGATTGTGGCCGCATACCAGGGCCGCGTGGGGCGGCTGGTTCAGCGGCTGCTTGGCTGGCGAGAAGATGCGGACGACGTGGTCCAAGAGGTGTTCCTGCGGGCCTGGAAAAGCGCGCGGCGGTTCCGCGGCGAAAGCAGCCTTGCGACCTGGCTGACGCGGATCGCGGTTAACGCCTGCCGGAAAGATCGGCGGAAGCGACTGGGTCGGCTGAGGCTGTTCAGGGCCGCAGCCGCCAGGGCGAGCCCCAGCCCGCCCCGGAGGTCCGAGCTGAGCGGCCTGGACCGCGACACGTTCGATCGCGTCCGTCGGGCCGTCCGGGAGCTACCGGCGCGGTACCGCGAAATAGTCGTGCTGCGATACCTGGAAGAAATGCCGGTCGAGCAAGTCGCTCAAGTGCTGGGCGTATCTCGAGGCGCGGTTGACACCCGCCTTCACCGGGCGCGGGAGAGGTTGAGGAAGTCCCTGAGCGGGCTGACCGAGGAATAGTCGGATGTCTGAAGACCCTATCAAGCGACTGCTCCGCAAGGCGGACCTGGCCGCCGGGCCGCCGAACTTGCAGGGCGACCTTGTGGAGAGGGTCTTTCGGCTGGCCCGCCGCCGAGCGGCCGTCACCCGGTGGGCCGCAGCCGCGGGTATCGTGCTGGCCCTGGGTGCAGCAGGTCTGATGGTCAGGATCGCCGGCCGTGGAGGTGGGCAGCGCCCGCAGGGCCAGGTTGCCGACGCCCAGAGACGCCCATCGACGAACATCGATACCCCGAATGGCGCGCCCGCCGCCCAGACGCCGGCCAGTCGGCTTCGGGCGGAGATCGCCTCCCTGCGGGCCGAGGCGGACTCGAGAACGGCCGTGGTCGAGCACATGCTGGCCGCAGAGCAGCGGCGAAAGAGCCTGGCCCGATACCGGCGGTATCGAGCCTGGCCGGACCCGGGCGAGCAGGTTGAACGCCGGATGGACCGGGCCGCACTGGCGATGGTCTTTCAGGCAGACCGAATGTCCCGCGAGGCGGAGCTGCGAGCACCTGCGATGGCTATCTATCACCGGACGATCGATCTGTTCCCCGAAAGCCGATGGGCCGACGTGGCCCGTCAGCGACTTGAGAACTGAATCCTGGGAGAGGAGATTCGTGATGAGGAACTTGGCCCTTGCCGCCACCGTCGCCGCCCTGATGGTTGCCCCCCTGGGCTGCATCCTGGCGTCCCACGTGAAGGAAAGCACCGTCGCCCAGCCGTCGGGCGGGTCCTCCGGCTCCGCCTCCGGCGAGGGGAAAGCACAGTGTCTGGTGAAGATCGCCTGCCACCCGGACCTGCTGCGACTGGACCACAAGGTTGTCGAAAGCATTCTGAAGAGCCCGAGCGTGGGCGACGAGGCCGCCCGGGAGGTCTTTGGCGAGTCGGCTGCATACAAGGTTGCCTTCGCCCGGATCAGCACCGGTAGTGCGTATACCTCTGCCCCCACCGGCGAGGAAGTCCTCGTCGGCCGGTTGTCCGTGGATGTCTTCACGAAGGACGCCAGGCCTCGCGCCGACGAGTTCGTGGAAGCCGTCTGCAAACGACTGCGGCAGGCACTGGTGGACGCCGCCAATAGCGAAAGGAAGAGTCTCCAGGAGCAGCTTCGACTGACGACCAAACTGCTGGGAGAAACCGAGTCGAAGATTGCCACTCTCGAGCGAGGTCGGCGGGAGGCCGCCGCGCAGGTCGGCCTGCCCGACCCGTCGCGTGACCGCCTGATGAGATTGATCGCCTCGCTGGATTCGAGAAAGCAGTCGCTGGAGATGTCGCTGGCTGGCATGAAGGCCCGGCAGGCGGCGGTCGCCGAGCAAGTCGCAAACCTGGGCGCGCAGACACGGGACAGGGTAAAGGACGACGCCATCGCGGCGGAGTTGGCAAAGATTGTCACGATTCGGGAGGCGGAGCTGAAGGGCCTCAGAGCGGCGGTGGCCAAGGGCCTTGCCAGCACGGCCGAGGTGGGTGCCGCCGAGGGCAGGCTGGCCGAGGCCAAGGTCAAGCTGGCCGAGCGCCGAGAGGCCGCCAAGGGGACGGGGCGTCTGGAATTGCTGGACAAGCTCAGCAATGAAATCGTGACCTTGGGCATCGACACCGCGGAGAAGACTGCCTCACTGAAGGCCCTCAGCCAGCAGTTGGCCAAACTGAAAGACCCGAAGGTGCTCGACGCGGCCAACCGGTACGACAGAGAGGTCAAGCACGGACTTCTCTCCGCCGAGAAGACGCGCCGGCAACTCATGGCATCGCTGGACAGGCTCAGGCGTCATCTCCAGGCCGCTCAGACCCCAACGTTGACCGTGATCGGGAGCAAGCCGGGCGAGTAGGGGCTGGGGCGAGAGTTCGCCCTCAAGGGCGCCCCGCCCGGGGCGCTCTTCCGAGGCATACGCGCGCGTTCGCGAACAGGGCAGGCGCAGCCCGCGATTACGGGCGGCACCGTGTAGGCAAATGCCGACACGGGCTCATACGCGATTCCCCCCCCTGGCACGTCCAGTCACCTGTTTCCTCAAATCCCAGTTCCAGTGTATACTGGTGTCTGGTGAGCCGACCCCCCGCCGATTGGTATCGGTGTCGGCCCGAAAGGAGGCTGTCTTGCGTGAATTAACATTGGCGCTGAGTTCGTTTCGTCTGCGCCGGCGGCGGCGCGGGGCGATGGGGCGGCGGGGGCGAAGGCAAATGGTCATCGCGCGGCTGGCGGCCGTGGCGGTGCTCCTGGCGGTTGGGGCTGCGGCCTCGGCCCAGACGATCACCATCGCGGACCAGCACCCGCGGCTGGTGTTCAGCCCGATCGGCACGCCCGGGGCCAGGACATTCCAGACGGTCCGCGACCTGTACGA
>CBFCZU010000052.1:0-19614 GCA_965602635.1 uncultured Planctomycetales bacterium
TCGGCGGCATCGGCATCATGAACATCATGCTCGCGTCGGTCACCGAGCGGACGCGAGAGATCGGCATCCGCCGGGCGCTGGGTGCAAGGCGCCGCGACATCACCACGCAGTTCCTGATCGAGACCGTCACCCTCACCACAGTCGGCGGCCTGGCGGGCATGGCGCTGGGGCTGATCTCCATCAGCTTCGTGGGCAAACCGCTGAAGATCGTTCCGATAGTCTCGACCGCCACGCTGGTGATCCCCCTGCTGATGGCGGTGCTGGTCGGCCTGGCCAGCGGGATGTACCCCGCCATGCGGGCCGCCAAGCTCGACCCGATCACGGCCCTGCGCCACGAGTAGTCCACGAATTACGGCGATGGTCCACGAATTACACGAATTGCACGAAGAGCTGAGGGTCTGCTCAAATGCCTCTCTCTATTCGTGTAATTCGTGGACCGTCTCTGTCCCGAACGCTTCGCGCGACTCGCCGACTACTCGACCTTGCCGACGCGGATGTCAATGTCCTGTCGGCGTTCGAGGCGGTCCACTCCCCCGTCCTTGATCCACAGGATGCGGTCGGACTTGTCCAGCATTTTGTGGTCGTGGGTGGCGGTCATGACGGTCACGCCGTGCTCGTCGCGGAGTGTCCGCAGCAGGATGATGATCGCCTCGCCGGTGTGCAGGTCGAGGTTGCCGGTCGGTTCGTCGGCCAGGATGATGGTCGGCTCATTGGCCAGCGCCCGGGCGATGGCGACGCGCTGCTGCTGCCCGCCGGAAAGCTCGTCCGGGCGGTGGGTCAGGCGATCGCCCAGCCCGACCTCCTCCAGCACCTCCTTCGCCCGCTCGTGGGCCTCGTGCTCGCTCTTGCCCGAGAACACCAGCGGCAGCATGACGTTGTAGATCGCCGTCAGGGCGCCGATCAGGTTGTACGCCTGGAAGATGTACCCGATGTGCGCGTTTCGGAAGTACGCCCGCTGGCGGCTGGTCAGGCTCGTCAGGTCCACCCCGTCGATCGTCACCGTCCCGCTGCTGGGGTGGTCAAGGGCGCCGATCATGTTGAAAAGCGTGCTCTTGCCCGACCCGCTTGGGCCCATAACCGAGAGGTACTCGCCCCGGATGACCTCCAGGTCGACATCCTTCAGCGCAGGGATTTCGACCTTGCCCATCTGGTAGATCTTGGACAGGTCGCGGCACTCGATCAGAACTTTCCCTTCCGCGGCCATGGCGTTGCTTACTCCCAGCCCGTCAATAGGGCAACTGGATCACGGCCTTCGCCAGGAAGGTTATCCCGACGCAGAAGACGGTGATCAATCCCATTCCACAGGTGAACCCGGCCGCCACCACCGGCGCGTACTGCCGCCAGCGCAGACCGAGCTTGCGTTCGAGGTAGAACCGCGCTATGCACGCCCCGATGAACTGCGGGATGACCACGTGCGGTATGGTCTGGTTAAGCCCCCGCACCACGCCATAGAAGAGCATCACCGGCGCCCCCAGAGCGGCCAGGACGCTGAAGGTGGCCAACCCCAGGCCCGCCCCGGCGCCGATGTACCACCCGTTCAGCGCCTCCTCGAAGGGGCTGTAAACGCCCAGCGTGGAGGAATAGATGATGCACTGGTTGGCGGCGCCCAGCTCCCACATCGTCTCGGTGTAGGGGTACCGCGGCGAGGGGATCTCCGCCAGCGACCAGATGAAGTTCGCGAAGAAGATGCTGGCGATGAGCACGATGGGCACGAGCACCACCTCGGCCTTCCAGAGCGACCAGAACTTGGTGCCGGTCAGCTCCGACTGGCGGTAGAAGACGGTGGCTACTCCGTAGTTGTGCAGCGGCACGGGCAGGAACCACACCCCCACCCCGCCGGTGTAGCCGGAGAGGATGAAGGCGAACTCCCTGACCATGGGGATCTGGATGACCTGCCCGGCCATGCCCTCCAGCCGGGCCGTGACGTAGCTGATGATCGGCGTGTAAACGAAGCCCAGGAAGAACAGCACGAGCATCACCCCGCCGTGCCAGTTGATCAGCCAGCCGCTGAGGAGGATGTACGCCATGGTCGTCATCAGGTAGGTGCTGATGACGACGGAGGCCCTTATGTCGCCCCGGTCCTTGCGTTTGAGGCGTTCCTCATCCCGGCTGTCGGGGAACCGCCCGGCCGGGGCCGCCGCGGCAAGCTCGCGCCTCCTTTTGCCGCCGCGGATGATGTTCCAAACGCCCATGATCGCGATGGCGATGGCCACCCCGATCGAGAAGCTGAAGTAGAAGTCGATGTTGTTCTTGTACATCGTGGCCACGGTCTGGTCGTTGTGCGACCACGTGTGGAGGATCTTGAAGTGGTAGAGGATCGGGTTGGCCACCAGGGTAATCAGGAAGCCGATGAAGCTGCCAAGCATGGCGAAGAACGGCAGCACCATGCCCCAGACGAGCTGGGCGAGGTTCCAGTTCAGCCCGATGGCGACGGCCGGGAGCCAGTCCTGCGTCTTCTTCGTCCAGTCGGAGAAGGGGATGGGGAAGATCTGGATGGGGCGCTTCAGCAGCGCCCCGCTGATCGTCGGCAGACCGATATACAGCACCCCGAAAGCCAGCCCCAGAATTCCCCCTATGGAGAATACCCTCCACCGCCAGGACTCCTCGCCTGCCTCCTTTTCTTCCTCCGACTGCTCGGCCAGTGCCATGATCCCCGCCGCCCCGATGGGCGCCATGGGGAATGGCAGCTTCTCGATGTCGCTGGCGACACGGAACAGCCCGTAGCCGAGGATGGCGTTGTTGACCCGGCCGATGAAGGTTCCGAAGATGATCAGCCCGACGGCGGGGAGCCACTCGAGGATCATGAAGCTTCGGCTGGCGAGGATCGCCGGGTCCTGGCCTCCGGGGGCGAACCATCCGGGCACCTTCTCGGCCACGCCCGCTGCATGGGCGGCCTGGCTCTGGACGAAGAACTGCCTGAAGAGGATGCCTCTGAACGGCGTGACCATGACCGCCCCGGCCATGTAGAAGAGCACGAACAGCTCAGGCCTGCTGAGATTCTTGTGCGCCCGCCGGGCCACTTCGATGAATAGGATCACCGTGACCCACTGGGCGGCGGGGCCGACACCGAAGCCCGCCACCAACTGCATGTACATCGCCCCCGGCACCATCAACAGGGCGATGAAAATGGCGCCCAGCAGCGAGCTCCAGCGGAACCCGTCCTCGAACTTGTCCGGAGGGAGCATCAGGTTCCGGTACTGCTCCAACTCCTTGTCGAAGGCAACACGGCTCATGCCTGACCTCCGAACGTCTCAGGGGTGACATCCTCCACGGGCAGCTCCTGCCACTGCTGGAGGGTCTTCTGGCGGTACTGCTCCATCACCTCGGGCGCCACCGAGCGCCAGATGAGCAACTGTTTGCGAAGCTCGCTGATGAACACGCGGTTTGCCCGTTGCCAGTCGCCCCCGGTGCCGCTGAGACGTCGCAGCAGGATGCGTATCTCCTGGATGCCCTCGATCTCGCTAGGCTGAGCCAGCAGGGCGAACCTCTGCGAGACCCCCAGGTCGAACGGGGCCAGGGCTACCTCCGCCCGCAGGCCCAGCATGTCCTCACTGGTGCGGAACGAATGCACGCTCGAGGTCGCGAACACGCCCAGGGCGGTGTCCGAGAAATTCTCGAAATGCTCCCTCAGGAAGCTCACCACGCCGGTGATGTCGTAGGCCGATACCGTGAACGGAAAGACCAGGTCGTACAGGTCGCGGGCGGGTTTGCCTATCTTCCAGCTCCGCTGGATGCCCGGGTTGGCGCTGCGCGAGGCCTTGACCGCCGGGTAGATGGTCGAGATCAGCACAGTGCCCATGACGATCAGCAGGGTCACGATGGCGTTCATGGACGAGTAGTTCATCGTCGGCAGGTGGCGCAGCTCGAAGGCGACGGATATCCGGTTAACTGTGGTGGAAACGACCTGTCCGAGCAGGTAGCCGCCCATGCCTCCGACGACCGAGTAAACGCCGGCCTCGGCGAAGAACAGACTGGCCACGTGCGGCGGGGCCAGCCCCAGGGCGCTGAAGGCGTAAATCTCCTTCTCCCGGTCGGAGACCGAGCCGAGCATGGTGGCGAAGATGATCAGCCCGCCCAGCACCACGGGGATGAGCAGGTCCCTCCACCCGCTTGCCTCTGTCAGGGTGGTGAAGAGCAGGCGGTGGACGCCTCCCTTGTCGCCGACGTAGGTTGGCAGCCGCGTCACCGCCGCCACCCGGTCGCCCATCTTCTGGATGTCAACGCCCTTCTCGGGATAGATGGTGATGCTGGCGACCCGCCCGCCGAGCTGCCTGGCAAGCTCGGCCGAGACAATGGCGACCGCGTCGCGGTCGAAGCGCACGAAGCGGGCGGACTCCGCCTCCGGCAGGTCGTCGGCCGAGAGCGACTCCTGGGCCTGGAAGCCCGCGGCCGAGCCGCCGCCGCTGGCCTGATAGTCAACCGGCAGGACCTCTGAGCCCTCCAGCATCCGGTACACCTGAATCTTCTTTACGTCAACGACTCCCGCCAGCACGCAGGAGACGCCGTCCACGATGATCTCGTCGCCCACCTTGACGTCCAGGCCGTACTGGCCCAGCAGCGGCGGGGTCAGGAACACTCCCCTGCCCTTGAGCATCTCGGTGCCGCCCCCGAACACCTCGGTCAGGGCGGTAAGGCGCTCCACGTCGCGCGGGTCCAGACCCAGCAAGGCGTCAACGGGAACGACCCTGTCGCGCTTGGCATCGGCCAGCACGATCTCCTTGGTGCGGTTGGCGGCCTTGTATGACTCGACCTCGCCGGCGCTCTGCGAGACCCAGTAGCGCGGCACGGTCACAGCCTCGCCCTTGAGCAGCCCTCCGAGCATGTCCACGGTCTGCTCGCTGATCCGCGACCACACGGGGTGCCGGATCAGCAGCCTCGGGGGCCCGGAGATCGGACCCGCGTACGTCCGACGGGCGCCCCAGGAGGAGGAGAAGGAGGCGAAGGTCAGGATGGTGAAGGTCAGCAGGACGACGGTCGCTGCCGTGAGCATGGTGCGGATCGGGCGGCGCCGCATCGTCGAGATGCCCATGTGCATCGCCGCCATCATGGTCCCCAGGCGGGAGACGTCGGCGCTGTGGACGGAGGTGGAGAGCCCCTGGAGCCGCCCCACCTCGGCCTGGAGCTTCCGCGTCATGATGACGATAACCAGCAGGCTGAGCAGGATGATCGCAAAGGCCAGGAAGATGATGACCGGCGTCGCGGCGATCGCGAAGGCCGGGTTGACCACGTACAGCAGCGCGAACGTCACCAGGAAGAAGATCGCGAACCACCCGATCTGGCGGTAGATGTGAGGGGAGCCGATCAGCAGCCGCTCCATCGCATAGGCAAACGGGATCGTCAGCAGCAGCAGAAACACCACCGCCACGACGAGGTCGTCGAGGACGCCGCGCAGCGGCGTGTACAGGCTGCGCAGGATGGCGCTGGCGCCGGCGTTCTTGCCCAGTCTGGCCTCCGCGTCCTTGGGGTCAACGGCCTTGGCCCGGTCGTGGACCTCCGTCGCCTCGACCTGGAGGCGTTCCAGCGAGCGCTCGAGGATGCGATGCTTCTTCAGCGTCGCCAGCCGGGCGTGTGTCAGCCTGCCCAGGTCCTCCGGCGTCATCTCGAACACCGGCCAGTGCTGGTGCGGATCGATTGGCCGACCGATTCCCACGCTCGGGTCCTTGACCCCAGGGTAGGTGTTGCCCAGCACCACGACGCCGGCATTATTGAAGAGCTTCAGGCGGTAAGTCGGGTCGCGGCAGAAGACGCTGAGGACGTTTCGACTTTCGGCCACCAGGGACCGCCCCTCGTTCAGGGGCGCGGTCGATTCGGCCCTGAGCGCCTGGGTGTTGGTGGCGCCGCGGTCGTGCCCGAAGGCCACGGCGGTTATTCCCACCGCCCTGAACAGCACGGTGTCGGCCTTGTCCAGCGGCTGGGGGAACGCGCTGGTCCGGGTGGTGCTGACGAACTCAACCAGCCCCCTCTGGTTGAACGTGGCGCCGACCACGAGCATGTTGGTGTAGTAGTCCTGCGAGAGTGGCGGCACCTCGAGCCTGCCGTTGGAGTCGCCCTCCACGACGCAGAACGGCCTGAAGCCGGGTGGCGCCAGATCGACGCGGGCGCCTTCCCAGACCATCCCGGGCCGGCGCATGACGATGACGAACGCGCCTCGGGCCGGGCGGTCCGGCGTGGCGCTGGCCCCCGAAAGCATCTGCACCCGCGCCCCTGTGTACCGCCCGTTGGAGAAGGCGAACTCGGTGTAGAAGGCGTGGGGGCCGATGCCGCTGTGGCGGCTCATCTCCTCCGCCTCGGCCAGTTTGCGCACCGTCCCGAAGACCTCGTCCAACGGAGCGATAACGTTGGCGGCGTTGAGCACCATACGGGTCTTTCCGCCCGGTCCGGGTCGGAGGACAACGTCGCAGGGCTGCCCGTCGCGCTGGCGCCGCCCCAGGGGGGTCATCACCGCCAAGTTGGAGACGCCGAAGACGCCCGCCGCCGCCCCGCTGTGGGCGAACAGGCCGGTGGCGTACCGCCGGGCCGCGCCCACCTCCGCCACGGAACGGACGTCGAAGAGGACCTTCTTCCCGCTCTTGGGGTCCGGCTGCGGGGCGATCTTCCGAATGGCCCGGAAGACCACTCCGGCATAGGTGCCCGGGTTGTCCTTGCTCTTGTGAACGGCCTGGGAGTCCTGCCCGTGAACGAACCCCCACCGCGGCGATTCATCACTCAGGTTGATCGCCAACTGAAGAACGATAATCGCCCGCTGGTCCCCGAAGGCCGACGACAGATCCTTGCCCTGCTCAGCGTACTTCACCAGTCGGTCCAGCTCCCGCTGCCTTGTCTCGCATAATTCGCCGGTGACCTTCAGGAGCTGCTGGTACCGTGTGAGGGCACCGCCCTTGATGCGGTCCACCCACAACTGACGCTCCTGCTCAAACTGCTGGAGCAGGGCATTGCGTTGCTGCTCGGGGATGTGCCTGGCTTTCTTGAGTATGTCCCCGTAATTCTTAATGCCCTGCTTGACGTCCTTTTCCTTGGCCTGGGTCGGGTAGGTACTTTTCTTGAGGAATCGCTCCACGTTGCCCCAGGCCACCTGGTCAACCGCCTCTAGGCCGGCGATCCTGCCAAGCCGGTCCTTCAGGATGCCCTGATAGTCGGTGATATCGCGGTCAACGTCTGCCAGTGCGGCCGGGGGCGTCGAGGGCTCGCCGCCCACCAGGCCCGCGGCCTTGAGCTGGGCCTCCAGCCGGGGCCTCTTCTTCTGCAAGGCCACCAACAGCCTCTTGTAGTGGTTCCTCTCGCTCCGTAGCAGGTACAGCTCGTCCTTGATATTACCGGAGAGGGCCTTGGCCTCGTCCCGGAGTTTCCGGGTGGCGTTGCTGTGCCCGTCGAGCGCCTTGGCCTCATCTTTGAAGACGTTTCCCTTGGCCAACACCTGCTGAATCTCGCCGATGTACGTCCGCTCCGCCTTGAACATATCGAGCCGGTCGTCCAGCGTGTCGGTGACCAGCTTCGTTCGCTGGGCAGCTCTCTTCCAACGGTACAGCTTGCCGAACAGCGCCCTGGCGCCGGCGTGGTTGCAGGCATCGCCGCCCAGAAAGGCGATTATGACGTGGCGCCGCGGGGGGTTGCGTTGGAGGCGTTCGGCCACGGCGAGCAGGGCGGCGCAGTTGGCCGCGCCCCGCGCGCCCGGCGAGAGCAGCGGCACCTCCGAGAGGCTGTCCAGAGGGGCCGAAAGCATGATCGCCTCGTGCCTGGTGAGTTTGAAACGCGCCTTGGTCCCGCGGATGACGCCGATGACGTTTCGGCCCTCCAGAGTCTCCCAGCGGCAGGCGGCCTTGAGGGTGACCTGGCGCGGCTTGGAGACAAGCTCGAGCTTCGCCGCCAGGGCCTCGGTGACGTAGAAGCGCGGCAGGTTGGCCACGAAGTTCAGGTGGTGGTAAGGGTTGGGGGCGGGGCTGTCGGCGCCGACGAAGATGACGGCCTTTGCGCCCATGGCGAAGGCGGGCAGCCAGCGGTCGCCGGCGGAGTAGTCCAGCACGACGATCTGCCCGTCGGGCCACTCTGAATACTCGTTGAGCTTTCCGCCACCGGCATAGACGGTTCTCCCGGTGATCCCCCCGGCCGGGGTGACAACGGCCTGGAGGTGATTGGCTCGCATCACGTGGAAGCCGTCCCCCGGGCCGTAGACCTTCCCGTCCACCTCCAGCTTGCACTCAGTGGTCACCGGTTGGGCGACGGGGAACTCCTGGGTCAGCACCACGACGCCCATCGCCTTGAGGCGCATGGCCACGTAGTGGCTGGCGTAAAGGCTCCCCGGGGCGCTGCCGAAGACCTTCACCGGCTTGCCGGCGACCGTCACGGTCCTGGCCCTGCCGTAGCCCGCCAGGCGATGCGGGTGTCGAGTCAGCACCATCAGGTCACGGTAGAAGCTCGGGTCCTCGGCGGCGGGCTTGCAGAGATTGAGCCTTCTGACCACCTCGCCGTCAGACCAGATTCTCGCCAGTTCTGTCTCCGCCCAGGCCTTCTCCTGGGCACTGACCCCCTGGAGTTCGGGCACGCCAGCCGCTGTGTCTTCCTCCGCGGCCTTTTTCTTGCAGCCGGCGGGCGCGAAGGCCAGGGCGGCCGCCAGCATCAGCGCGGTCAGGCGCCAGGCATGGCCTCTGGGCCCCCCCGCCGCCGTGTCCAGGGGGAATCTACTCATTCTCCTTGCCCTCAATTGCGCCGGTTTCGACGACGACCTCGGAACGCTCGGCCAGGCGCTCGACGGTGCCGTCTCGAATCCACATGATCCGGTCGGCGATGTCGATGAGCCGGTGATCGTGCGTGGCGCAGATGACGCTCACGCCGCGCTGCTCGTTGAGCCCCTTTAGCAGGGCGTGAATCTCACCCCCGGTCTTCAGGTCCAGGTTGCCGGTGGGTTCGTCGCACAGCAGGATTTGCGGGTTGTTGGACATGGCGCGGGCGATGGCCACGCGCTGCTGCTGCCCGCCGGACATTTCGATGGGCTTGTGGAACCAGCGATCCTTCAGCCCGACCGTGTCCAGCAGGCCCATTCCACGGTCGCGCGCCTCGTCGCCCCCGACGCCGGCGAAGGCCATCGGCACGGTGACGTTTTCCAGCGCGGTCATGTACTGCACCAGGTTGTAGCTCTGGAAGATGTATCCGATCTTCCGGCAGCGGAGGAAGGCCAGTTCGACGGCATTGAGCTGGGCGACGTCCACCTCGTCGATGAACACCCGCCCGCTGGTGGGGCTGTCCAGCCCGCCGACCATGTTGAAGAAGGTGCTCTTTCCCGAGCCGCTGGGGCCCATGACACAGAGGAACTCTCCCCGCGCGATCTCCACGCCTATCCCGCGCAGGGCGTGGGTGACCACCTGCCCCATCTCGTAGGACTTCTTGAGGTTGATCGTGCGGATGATAACGGGGCGCTCCCCTTGGCGGGGATCTACGGCGTCCGCGGGCGCCTGTCGGGGTTTGCTGTCGTCAGGGGTATTCGCCATCACTACCTCAGCGTCACTCTATTCTCATGGCCTCCATGGGCGCCAGCCTCGCAGCCACCCAGGCCGGATACAGCGCCGCCATCGCCGCCAACACCATCCCCGCCACCAGGCACGCCCCCGCGCTGGCCAGAAGCAGCATAACCGGCAGGTTCATCACCGCCAGTAGCCCAAAGCCCCAGCACGAGCGCAGCGTGCCCAGCACAAAGCCGATCACCACCCCCACGAGCCCGCCGGCAAGGCCCTGCAGCGAACTCTCCAGCACGAAGCTGATCATGATGAAGCTGTCAAGCGCCCCGAGGCACTTCATGGTGGCGATCTCGCGGAAGCGCTCGGTGACGCTCATGAGCATGGCGTTGGTCACGCCCACCGCGCAGACGACGAAGCTGATGATGATCAGCCAGCCCGTGCGGCTGGAGAAGCCCAGCCACTGCCTGCCCGTGCCCGTCTCGGCGGGCAGAGCGGCCTCGACCCTGGCGAGGCTCTCTTGCTCCCGCCAGGTCTCCGCTACTTCGACGATTCTCTCCTCGGTCAGCAGCAGCGGCTGGAGCTGGCCCTCTTCCAGTCCCCGCCGGTTGAGCGAGAGCCTGTCCCGAGCCGCCTGCATCTGGCCCTTCAGCCAGGTGGCCTTTTCCAGCCCGCCGACGGCATCGAATATCTGTTCCGGCTTCAGGTCGTACTCTTTCTCGCCGAGCTGCCCGGCCACGGCCTGGCGTATCTGCGTGATCTGCAACAGCTCCGCCAGCTTCGGCGCCTTCTTCGCAGCCAGGTCGAGAATCTCCTGCTCGCCGAGCTTCAACAGTTCAGCCAGCAGCGTAAGCTGCTGCTTCGTCTGCTGTATCTTCTTGGTGGTGCTCTTCCGCGTGGCCTCGACCTCTTCCCTGATCCAGCGCGCCCCGCGCTTACTGGAGACGATCTTCAAGACGTGCTTGGGCGTGATGTCCTGGACCTTCACCTTCGCCCGGCGGGCCATGACGCCTCGCATCCGCCCCTCGGCCAGCAGGGCCAGGATCTTCTCGGCGTCCGCCTGGATATCCGCCTCCCGCTGGAGGGTGGAGAAATCGGCCGAGTCCAGGAGGAAACCGTGTCGGGCCAGCTTGGCTATTGCCTCAGCCTGCTCGCCCAGGAAGATGCTCATGAGCGGCACGTCCTTCATTTCCTCCGCCAGACCTGAAACGGCCTGTGCGTGCCCGGTAAGGATCCGCTCCCGCAGCGGCTTGGTGCGGGCGAAATCCTTCACGAAGACCCTAAGCTCTTCGCCGGTGCCGGGCAGGCTGCCCGAGCGGATGTTCCCGGTCTTCTCCAGAAAGCCGTCCAGGTCCGTTCGCAGGTACTCGAATATCTCATCGCCCTCGCGCGTGCCGACCAGCGCGCTTCGGTCGCCCGGATCGATCTCCGTGAGGAAGGCTTCGTATTCCATCTTGCGTGCGGCCAGGGCCGAAAGCTCGGCCAATTCCTTGCTCGACAGACCGCCCCAGCCCAGCAGCTCCTTCTCGGCGTTTGAGCCCGGCCTGACGCTCGAGAGCCTGGTCGCCAGAGTCGCGCTGCTCATTCCGGGGCTGAGCCTATCGACCCATTCGGCATGCAGCCTCCGTCCGGCGGTGCGGCGGCGAACGTCCTCGGTCACTTCCCGGTCCACGTAGCTCGTCGATAGCATCGTCATCAGGAAGGCGACGGCCAGGGTCACAATGGCAACCGTGACAGCGGAGCGGAACAATCGATAGCGAATCCCCCGAATGCAGAGCTGGACGCACCTCCTGATCGGGAGGGAAACCTGATCTCGCACCTCAGTTTTCTTCATTGCCCACGATCACCATAATGCCGCGTCGGACCAGCTCTCGGAAGAACTTCGTAACCGCCAACTGGCTCTCACGGAAACTTAGTTTATGTTTCTGGGCGAAGGATTCAACAACTTCCTCTACGGTGCGCTGCCCGTCGCACAGCTCCAGGACGGTCTTGCCCGGCTCGTCGAGCTCCACCCGGCGGTGATCGCTGAAGGGCAGAATCCAACTGATCGGCGGGACGAGCCACCGCGGCCTGGGGATGGGGACGGACACCAGCAGCCCGTCGCCAGCCGGCTCGACCTTGATGGCGGAATTCTTCTGCGGAACCGCCGCCAGAAACTGCGAGAGCGTCATCTCCCGCGAGGGCTTATCCTTCCGCGACCTGCTCACGGCCGGGCCTCCTGCGAGCGGGCCTCGCGACAGCAATGCGACCTGAATCCGGACGGCAGCTCCACCTCGCCCGCCGAGTTCTGCCAGTAAGCCATGCGGTACACACGCTCGTCGGTCGGACAAAGCCATGCCCGGTCCAACCGATAGACTCCTCGGCCGGTCAGGCCGGTCACTGCGCCGCCGCGGCGGCTGTGGACCTCCTCGCCCTGGTGCCCGGCGCAAGGAACCCTGAGCTGCCGCAGTTGCTTGAACCCCGCGGGTATCTGCCGGGCGAGCCACTCGCCGACAGTGCCTTTGAGCCAGTGGCCGGGCATCGCTATCCGCTCCAGGCTTAACCCCGCCGATCCCTTCCCGGGCCGGCGAAACTTCCAGGCGACGTGCCCGACTCGGCCCGAGGCGCTCTGGAGATCGAACCCCTCGGGCACCTCCGCCACGATCCCCAGGGCCTGCCAGGGCTGAACCGGGCCCGGCGGCAACGGGGCGACCGAACCCAGCACCGTTTTCTCGAGCCCGCGATCGCGTTTCCCCGGCCAGCTCAAGACGGCCTGGACAAGGCAGGCGGCGTCGGCGAAGTACCTGCCCGCCACGACGACCGTCGAGTCGCTCTCCTCGCGGACCAGCCCCGTCCAGCCGGGGACGCCGGCCAAGTCAACGGCTGGCTCCTCCGAGTTGCGGTGTCGCATGGCCTCGAACATCGCCTTCAGGTCGGGCGGACGGCGCAGCGTCTGCCAATCGGCTTGCAGCCGCTGGAGGCGCCTGTCCACCAGGATGCACTTGGCCGGCTCCTTCGGCCCCGAGAGCGCGGCCGGCTCCCACTCGGCCGGATGCCACAGCCGCAGCCCGCGCCAGCACATCTGGCGGAATCCCTGCGGCGGCAAGGCCTCCAAAGAGTAGTTCATCGGTTCGTTTCCAGTAAGGGTCCGACCGGGGCGGCCGAAGACGTTCCATTTACCGCTCCAGCGGTCTCCGGTCAAGGCCAAGTCACGCACGCCTTGACGCCCGGTGGGGCCGCCCGCCACGCATGCTCGACGTCGCCCGTGCTCCCCGCGACGGTTGACGGACGCGCGGGCGCGGCCGTATCATCCTCCAGTCACGGGCGGATGCAATCGCCCCGGGTCGCTCCGATCGCCAGGCGAGGCAACATCCATGATTGACATCAAGCTGCTCCGCGAGGACCCCGAGGCCTTCAAGACAGCGGCGAAGGTCAAGAAGATCGACGCTGACATCGACGCCGTCCTGGACCTGGACCACAAGACGCGCCGGGCAAAGCAGAAACTTCAACAGATCCGCACCACCCAGAACCAGGTGGGCAAACAGATCGCCCAGTGCAAGGACGAGTCCGACCGGCGGTCGCTGATCCAGGAGATGTCGGACCTGAAATCGCAGGCCCAGGACCACGCCGAGCTTCTGCGCGAGGCGGAGGCGGAGCTGGACGGCCTGCTGCTGCTTGTCTCCCAGCCGGCGGACGAGGGCGTGCCGGTGGGCGAGGACGATTCGGACAACGTGGAGGTCCGCCGCGTCGGCGAGATTCCCCGGTTCGATTTCGAGGTGAAGGACCACGTCGAGCTGGGCGCGGCGCTGGACATCATCGACATCGAGCGCGGCGTCAAGCTGGCGGGCACGCGCAACTACGTGCTCAAGGGCGCCGGCGCCCTGATGCACCAGGCAGTGCTGCGGCTGGCGGTGGACAGGATGCTGGCCAAGGGGTACGTCCTGCTGACCGTCCCGGTGCTGGTCCGCGAGGAGGTGATGTACGGCACGGGCTTCTTCCCCGTCGGGAAGGAGCAGACGTACGTCGTCGAGCGCGACGCCCTGAACCTTGCGGGCACGGCGGAGGTGCCGGTCACCGCCCTGCACAGCGAGGAAATACTCGATGAGGCGGAGCTGCCGAAGAAGTACGTCGCCTTGAGCACGTGCTTCCGCCGCGAGGCCGGCGCCGCCGGCAAGGACACCTACGGCCTCTACCGCATCCACTGCTTCGACAAGGTCGAGCAGGTGGTGATCGGCCCCAACGACAAGGCCCGGTCCGTCGGCCTCCACGAGGAGATCCTGGCCAACGCGGAGGAGGTGCTGACCGAGCTCGAGCTGCCCTACCGGGTGGTCAACGTCTGCACGGGCGACCTGGGCCAGGGGCAGGCGCAGAAGTTCGACATCGAGGCGTGGATGCCGTCGCGGAACAGCTACGGCGAGACGCACTCGGCCAGCCGCTTTTACGAGTTCCAGGCCCGGCGGCTGAACCTGCGCTACCGCGACGCCGAGGGCAAGATCGGGTTCTGCCACACGCTCAACAACACGGTCATCGCCAGCCCGCGGATACTCATCCCGCTGCTGGAGCTCAACCAGAACGCCGACGGCTCGGTGACCGTCCCGGCGGCCCTGCGCCCGTACATGAACGGGATGGAGAGGATAGGGCCCGCGTAACCTCGACGGGAGACGCCCTCGCGGGGCCGCTTACGCCGGGGGGTCTCCCCAGTCGGGCACGTCGAGTATCTCGCCGTCGCGCAGGGCGGACTTGTGCGCCATCACGCCCGGGGCCATGTAACGGGCGGCATCCCAGGCGGTGATGACCGGCATACGGTCGTTGGCGACGGCGTCCACGAACTCGTGCACCAGGTAGGCGTGCGAGCCGCCGTGACCGCCGTAAACGCCCTCGTCGCCGCCGGAGGCCTTCAGCCCCTCGAGCACCTCTTCCGGCAGCGGGTCGCGCATCTCATCAACCGTCAGGCCGGTCCAACTGTTCTTGTCGAACCAGGTGGATTCGCGGTAGCAGCCCTGGGTGCCGAATATGCGGAAGTCCTCGGAGCCGGGATTGCCGATCTCCCGGTACTCGCGGATGCGGCAGGTGGCGCCGTTGCTCATCTGGAACAGGGCGGTCTCGTTGCTGAAGGCCGAGGGCGGGTACAAGTCGGAGCCGTGGAAGAACGGCTCATCGGTCTGGTTGACGTATCCCCAGGCGCAGACCCTGGTCATGTGGGCGTTCATCACGCAGATGGGCCCGGCGGTCGAGTGGGTCGGGTAGTGCATGGGGCCGTTCTTGATTCCGCGCTTCTCGTACTCCTTGAGCTTTTCGGCCCACTCGCGTCCCGCGGCGCTGCCCAGGCGGTTCTTGATGACATCGCGCAGGCCGTGGTCCACGTCGTGGAGATAGTCTCCCTCGGCGTAAACGAACTCGCCGAAGGCGCCCTCTGCCGCCCGGCGCCGGCAGTACATCGCCTGGGGGCGATAGTAGGTCGTTTCGCCGTACATGAAGCGCTGCCCGGTGCGCTTGACCGTGTCGATCACCTTGTCGCACCACTCGAGGATCTCGTCGCCGTCCGGGACCGAGAGCAGCGGCACGGCGCAGTACACGTGCTTGCCCGCCTCCATGGCCTGCACCGCCTGAGGCGCGTGCAGCCAGTGCTGGGTGATGATCACCAGCGCTTCGATGTCCGATTTGCATATCTCGTCGAGCGACGCGTACGCGTCGGAGGGCTTGAACTTGTCGGCGAAGGACGGATCCTCGGCGAACCGCGCTACCCGGTCTGCCTCGCGGTCGCAGAAGGCGATCCTGTCCACCAGCGGATGGCTCTTGAACAGCCGCGCGAACGCGCTGCCGAAACTGCCCAGCCCCACCAGACCCACACTGATGCCCATTTGCCTGCTCCTTCTGCCAAAACGCCCGCAATCCAGAAGACACTTGCCAACCACCCCGCAGGCGCAGAACATACCCCGGTCAATCACCGAGCGGAAGGGAGAACTGGGCATGAAAACCAGGCAGGGCGTGTTGGTCGAGACGGGCAGGTTCGAGATCGAGGACGTCGAGGTCGCGCCGGGCGAGGGCGAGGTCCTGGTGGAGACGGCCGGCTGCGGGCTGTGCACCTACGAGCTCAACCACTGGGCCGGGCGCCTGGGCAAGCCGCCGATGGCGCTGGGGCACGAGGGGTACGGCGTGGTCGTGGAGGTAGGACCCGGCACGGCAGGCAGGGTCAAAGTCGGCGACCGCGTGACGGGCCTGTGCGGCAAGTGCTTCTCCGACTACTTCACCATGCCCGAGGCGCACGTGATGCTGATCCGCCCGGACCTGGACCAGCAGGAGATACCCGGCGAGCCGCTGTACTGCGTCCACAACGTGGTTCGGGCGGCCCACCCACAGGTCGGCGACGTGCTGGCGATCGTCGGCTGCGGGCCAATGGGCCTGTGGGCCCTTCAGGGGCTGGCCAGCGACACGCTGGCGGGGATCGTGGCGGTGGACATCGACGACGAGAAGCTTGCCCTGGCCGCCGGCTTCGGCGCCCGCCACACCATCAACCCCGAGAAGGTTGACGCGGTCGAGGCGCTCAAGGAGATTACCGGCGGGCGGCTGGCGGACGTCGCCGTCGAGGGCACGGGCGGGCCCGGCGTGAACCTCGCCATTGACCTCCTGCAAGCCCCGCGCCCGAAGCTCGTCATCATGAGCTCCTTCAAGGGCCCGATCGAGGTGAACATGGTGACCCTCTGCGCCAAGGCCGTGACCATGCTCCACGCCCATCCGGGCATCTGCGTGGACAAGGTGGACGGCTGCCAGCGCACCGAAACGCTGATCAACAACGGCGTGTTCAAGACCGACCAGCTCATCAGCCACCGCTTCCCTCTGGCCGACCTCCAGAAGGCCTTCGAGACGTTCGAGAAACGGGGCCGCGGATATCTGAAGGGGATCGTCACCCGCTGAGCCTGGCCGCGGCGCGTGCTGTGACTTGCCGCCCGGCGGCCGGAGGCTTATCCTTGGCCGACCCTCCACGTCCGGGAGATCGCCGAGGCCAATGGGAGACAGTGGCAGCGCCAATACGCCGGTGCCCACACAGGCTGATCCTCCCGGCGCGTGGGCGGCCGGCAGGCCTGTCAGCCGCGCCCCGCTCGTGCCGGTGGCGGTGGCGATGGCGGCGGGGATCGTCCTGGGCCGCTACGCAAACGTGGCGGTCGGGCTCTGGGCGGTGCTCGGCCTGGCGTGCCTGGTCGCCGCCGCGGCCACGCTCCGCCGGGAGCACCTGCGCGGCCTGACGGTCGGCTGCATCGCCGGCGGCGTCCTTTTCGGCGCCGCGACGGCGGCCGCCATGGCATGGTGGCGAATCCCCGACGATCACATCGCGACCTTCTCCGCCCAGGGCAGCGTCACCACGACGATCCGCGGGCGGATCAGCTCCGTGCCGCGGATTCGCTCGGCCGAGGCGGCATACTGGCGCCCGCCGAAGACCACGTTCCTGCTCAAGGCCTCTGTCATCCGCCGCGCCGACGGGCAGTGGCTGACGGTCCGGGGCCTGGTCCGCGTGACCGTGGGCGAGCCGGCCGACGAACTGGCGGACGGAGATGAGGTCGAGCTTGTCGGCGTGCTGCGGCGGTTCCGCCGGCCGGACAATCCCGGACAGTACGACTGGGTCGCGGCAAACCGTCTCAAGGGAATCCACGTCAGCTTCCACGTCCCCGGCCGTGACGGCGCGGAGGTCCTGGCCGCTACGGGGGCCGGCCCGGTCGGCGGCCTGTGGCGGCGCATCCGCGCCTTGGCGAGGCGGCACCTCGAGGCCTGCGGCGACAGGGACGAGACGATCTTGCTGGAGGCGCTGGTCCTGGGCGAGCGCGACCCGGCCTTGCGGGAACTCAACCTGGCCATGGTCGAGGCCGGCACGGCTCACCTGCTGAGCATTTCCGGCCTGCACCTCGGGATATTCCTGGCCTTCGTGTACTGGCTCGGTCGTGTGCTGATGTTCTCTCCTCGCCGCTCGGCCGGGGCCGTGCTGGCCGTGCTGGCGGTGTACCTGCTGCTGGCCGAGCCGCGCCCGCCGCTGCTGAGGGGCGCGGTAATGGCCGCGGCGCTCTGCGTGGCGACCATCTCGGGGCGAAGGGTCGCCACCGCCAACGCCCTCGCCGCGGCTGCCGTCGTCCTGCTCGCCATCGACCCGCTGCAACTGTTCACCCCCGGCTTCCAGCTCAGTTTCGGCATCGTCTGCGGCATAGTTGTCTTGCGCCGCCCGCTCCGGCGGCTGCTGTTCGGGCGGTGGCTGGGGCGGCGTGGGCTGATGGTATTCCGCGGCGACCGCCGCCTCCGCCGCTGGCTGTACCACAGCGCGGCCGAGTGGGCTATCAGGCTGGTGTGCCTGTCGCTGTCGGCGTACCTCGCGGCCGTGCCGCTGGTGGCGTACCACTTCGGCCTGTTCACCCCGTATGCCCCGCTGCTGTCGCTCATCGTGCTGCCGGTGATGATCGCCGTGCTGATTCCGGCCTACGTTTCCATGGCGCTGGCCCTGCCAACGCCCAACCTGGCGGCGCACGTGGGCGGGCTCGCAGCGGAGGCGGCCGGCGTCATGACAAGGCTCGTGGAGCTGCTGAGCCACCTGCCCGGGCTCAGCCGGGACCTCTTTGCGGTGCCGGCGTGGCTGGTGGCGCTGTGCTACGTGGCGATGTGCCTGTGGGCCTTTGCGGGCCGTTGGCGGCCGGCGTTTCGGGCGGCGGTTGGGGCGACGCTCGCCCTGGCGGCGGCGACGGCCCTGACGCAACGTACCGCACCGGCCCCGGCCGGCGCCGAGCTGCACGTCCTCAGCGTCGGCCACGGCACCATGACACTTCTGCACGCGCCCGACGGCAGGACGCACCTCTTCGACGCCGGCTCGCTCGGGTCCACGAACGCATACCGGCAGGTCCTGCGCCCCTTCCTGCGGGCCAGGCGCCTGCCGTCGCCGCGGCGGGTGTTCGTCTCGCACCCCAACATCGACCACTACAACGCCCTGCCGGGCCTGCTGAGGCGTGCGGCCCCGCGCCTGGCGTACCTGAACGACTCCTTCGGGCATCGCGACGACGACTCGCCGGCCGTGCGGCAGCTCATGGACGCCTTCGCCGGTGCGGGTGTGGAGGTCGTGCGGCTCGGCGCGGGACGGACAGTTCGCCTCGGCCCGAGGACGACCGTTGAGGTACTCTGGCCGCCGGGCGATCGCCTGGGCGAGCTGGACGCGAACGACAGTTCGCTGGTGCTCCGGGTGATCTGCGGTTCCCGGAGCGTGCTGATCCCGGCCGACGCGGGGCCGACGGTCCAGGCCGAGCTCGCCGCCCGGCCGCCCGACAGCATCGCCGCCGACGTGCTCATGCTGCCCCACCACGGCAGCGCCTCGCCCGCGCTCAAGCCGTTCGTCGAGGCGGTCGGCGCCTCCGTGCTGATCCAGTCAAGCCGCTTCCGGCCCGACTCGCCCGAGCTGCTGGAGTCGGTCGCGGGCAGGCGGCGCTGCGCCACCTTCCGCGACGGCTGGATCCACGTGGTGCTCGCCGAAGAGGGCATCCGCGTCGAGACCATGCGCGAAACTCAAGGTGGGAAATGAGCATCCGCCCCGCCGCCACTCACCTCAGCGTCATGTTGTTGCGGTGGACGACCTCGTCGTAGGGCTTGTCGCCCAGTACCTTGGCGATCTGGTTGGACTTGAGCCCCCTGATCCGCTCGATCTGCTCGGCCGAGTAGTTGGTCAACCCGCGGGCGATCTGCCGCCCGTCGGGTCCGACGATGGCCACGTTGTCGCCCTTGGCGAACCTGCCGGCGACTTCGGTGATACCGGAGGCGAGCAGGCTCGTGCCCCGCGTGGTCAGCGCCTCGGCCGCCCCGGCATCGACGTAAATCTTTCCGCGGGCGCGGGCGACGTGGCCAATCCACCGCCGCCGGGCGGAGAGCTTCCTCTCGGCCGGCAGGCAGACCGTGCCCAACGTCTCGCCGCTCAACAGCCTGCCCAGCACGTCGGGCGTGCGGACGTTGGCGATCACCGCCACCTCTCCGGCGGAGGTGACCATAGCCGCGGCCTCGAGCTTCGAGGCCATCCCGCCCGTCCCCAGCCGGCTGCGGGCGCCGGTGGGCAGGCTGCGCGAGGCGGCCTCCACGTCCTCGACGACGTCCAACAGCTTGCCCGCCGCCATCACGCCGTCCAAAACGGTCAGCATCACCAGCAGGTCCGCCCGGAGCATGTTGGCCAGCA
>CBFCZU010000053.1:0-19570 GCA_965602635.1 uncultured Planctomycetales bacterium
CTCGCGGCACAGGCGGCGCCGAAGTGCATTATTGACACCACGACCGGCGACCCGGACCGAACGGCCGCCCTGGCCGAGAGGCTCGCCCGGCGGTCCGTCGCCTACCTCGACGCGACCATCTCCGGCTCCAGCCAGCAGATACGCGACCGCGAGGGGCTCTTCATGGTAGGCGGGCCTAAGGACGCGTTCGACGCGTGCGCGGACCTCTTCGATGCGGTGACCGAAAAGGCCGTCCATCTGGGCCCGTCCGGGAGCGGCTCGAAGGCAAAGCTTGCCAGCAACCTGATCCTGGGGCTCAACCGCCTGGCCCTGGCCGAGGGGCTCGTCTTCGCGGAGGCACTGGGTCTGGAGCTGGAACCGTTCCTTGAACTGCTAAAGCGTTCGCCGGCCTATTCGGTCGCGATGGACGTCAAGGGCCCCAAGATGCTCAGCGGCGACTTCGCGCCTCAGGCGAGGATCGCCCAGCACCACAAGGATGTCTCGATCATCCTCGACTACGCCGAAAGGGCAGGGCTGGAGCTGCCCCTCTCGACGGCGCACCTGGCGCTGCTGGCCGCGGCGATCGAGGCCGGTGACGGGGAGCTGGACAACTCTGCCGTCATAGGGCAGATCCGGCGGAGAGTGACAGACGGGCCGGAATGACAGCCGCCGGCTCTTTTTGAGAAAGGCGGGAGCGCGCGGTAACGGCTCAACCCTCGCCGGCCGGTTCCTCAGGCCGCTGGGGGGCGGGGGCGTCCGGGGCCTGGCCGGCGTCGGCGGTGGTGGCGATCTTCAGGGCCTCCTCCACCGTCAGGTCCACCGGAACGACCGCCTCGGGGGGCACGTACACCGTCTGGCCGCCGAACATGTAGCTCATCGGCAGGTACACCGACACCAGCTTCTCGCCCTTCGCCCCGCGCGGGGAGGTAGAGGTGCGAATGCCCAGCAGCTTGATGTCCGTGCCCGGCAGGCGCAGGCGGACGACCTGGCCCATCTGCTCGGCGTCGCCGCCGAAGAGCTTGAGCACGTCGCGTATCGACTCGTAGATGCTCTTGACCACGGGCAGGCGTGACAGGGCCCGCTCGAGCAGCCCCAGCGCCCGGCGAAAGACCCACCAGTGCGTCAGCAGGCCGACCAGGTAAATCCCGATCAGCACGACCAGCACGCCGGCCCCGGGGAAGAGCAGCTTCTGTGCGTCCGGGGAGACGGCGCCAATGAGCCCGCTGGCCAGGCCGTGCAGGGCCGCCCCCGCCCACCATATCAGGTACACGGTGGCCGCCAGCGGAGCCACCACCATCACGCCGGCCAGCAGTATCCGTACGTGCCTGTTCATCTTGCTGTCCCCTTTGTGTTGGCGGCCTCAGGGGCGTGCTCAGGTCGGCCCGCCGGGCGCGTCGAACCAGGTGTGCCAGTCTTCGTCCAGCCCCTCGGCCTCAATGTGGTGAGCCAGGCTCTGGCTGCATCCGCAGACCGCCTCCATCGAAGGCAGCCGCTCGAGCAGGCTGCGGGCGACCGCCAGCGGCGCCCTGGCCGCCCGCTGGACGCGCTGGGCCTCGGAGGCCTGCGTCAGCCCGCTGAACAGTTTGCCTGTGGAGAAAGGCCGGTGCTGACTGCCCGTCTCGGCGTAACTGGCCACGTGGCAGACGCCGGCGAAGCACATCTGAAGCTCCTTGGCCAGGGCGAAGTCGGGGGCGAGCGTGTGGGTGATCAGCTGCGCCCCGGCGTTGGCCAGCAGCCGGACCTCCGACGGCGTCTCCAGGCGGGGCCCCTCGGTCACGGCGACCGTGCCGTCCGGCTGGAAGGGCAGATGCGCCTCGTCCAGCACCTCCGCCAGTGCCAGCCTCAGCCGCGGACAGAACACGGGAAACTGTCGCAGCAGCCCCAGGCCGGAGTTCTCGAAGAACGTCGTGGGCCGGTGGCGCGTCATGTCGATAAGGTCGTCGGGGATGACGAGCTGGCCGATGCTGAGGTCGTGGGTGATCGCCGCCGCCGCCGTCCAGCTCACGACGGCCTCCACGCCTAGGTCCTTCAAGGCGTACAGGTTCGCCCGGTAATTGATCCGCGCGGGCGTCAGGAACGACCGCTTCGGGCCGCATCTCGGAAGCAGGTAGAACGGGGCGGGCGCGTCCTCGACCAGCACCATCGTCTCGCTGGCCCCGAAGGGCGTGCTCCGCGGAGGGATCTCCTTCACGGCAGACTGCCCCTCGAGAGCCAGCCGATAGACGGTCCCGCCGGTCAGGCATGCCAGGGTCGCAGACATTGGAACGTCCTTGCTTGCACGGCTCCGCGGATGGGCAGGGCCGAATTATCTGCCCGGCGGGGCGGTCGTCGCTCGACGCGCCGGGCGCAGGGGCCGCAAAGCCCGCTGTGACACTAGGTTAGAACCACCAAGCGGCGCCGACCTTCTCACGGAGAATAACGCCCTTGAGGTACTCGACGGCCTTTTCGAAACCCTCGGTGAGGCTCATAAGCGAGTCCTCGTGCTCGATGCTGATCACGCCGTCGTAGCCATAGACGCGCAGCATGGAGACGAAGGGCTTCCAGAACGCGTCGCCGTGCCCGTAGCCGACGGTTCGGAAGACCCAGCTTCGCCCCTTCAGGTCGCCGTAGCTCTTGATGTCGAGGTTTCCGACGATGCCGGAGTTCCGCGGGTCGATCGCGCAGTCCTTGGCGTGGACGTGGAAGATGCACTTGTTGGCGCCGAGGTACCTGGCGGCCTCGACCGGGTCAATGCCCTGCCAGAAGAAATGGCTGGGGTCGAGGTTGGCCCCGAGGTTCTTCCCGGCCGCCTTGCGCAGGCGGACGATGTCCTCGGGGTTGTGCACCACGAAGCCGGGATGCGCCTCGAAGGCGATCTTCACGCCGTGCCTGGCGGCGAAGGTGTTCTCCTTCTTCCAGAAGGGGATGATGACCTTGTTCCACTGATAGTCGGCGATAGCGGAGAAATCGTCCGGCCAGGGGCAGGTGACCCAGTTGGGCGTCTTGTCCCCGGGCGCCCCGCCGGGGCATCCGGAGAAGTTGACCACCACCGTGCCCAGCTCCGCCGCCAGCAGCACGCCGTTGCGGTGCGCCTGCTGGTGGGCGGCGGCGATACGCTTGTTGGGGTGGACCGGGTTGCCGTGGACCGCGATGCCCTCGACCTTCAGCCCCCGGTCGGCGATCTTGGCCTTGAGCTGCTTGAGCTTGGCCTTGTCCTTGTGGATGCCGCCGAGCTTCCACGGGTCGCCCGGGTAGGCTCCCGCCGGCAGCTCTATCGCGTCCAGCCCGAGCCGCTGGCAGTAGTCCAGCGCGTCGTCGAGTTTCATTCCTCCAAACAGTGCTGCCATCACGCCGAGTTTCATCGCTGTTGCTCCTTACCTTCGGGTGGCGGTTGGAACGTCCGCTGGGGACCAATTATGGCGAGGTGCGCCGGCTATGCAAGCCCCCACGGAGTGCCCGCGCGCCGGCGGCCGGTCAGGCCTGCCCCGCGGCCGGAGTCTGGGGGAGGTTGCGGGCCTTCTTCCACGCTATCAATGCCTCGACGATCATCCAGACGGTGAGGACCTGTACGGCCAGGCCGAAGCCGAAGAGCAGGTACTTCTCCTTCGCCAGCCAGCCGCTGGCGGGGTTGAACATCTTCCACAGCATCGCCCAGGCGGGGATGACCAGCATGATGAGCATCGGGGCGACCAGGAACCACACCGGCCTGCCGTGGCGGAAGAGGTAGAACAGCACCACCAGGAAGGCCAGCCCGGCCAGAAGTTGGTTCATCGCCCCGAACATCGGCCAGAGCGTCATGCCCCCCTTGCCCGGGGCCGAGCCGGTGAAGATCGCCACGTACCCCGCCAGGACCACGGCGAAGGCGGTGGCGGCATATCGGTTGGTCAGCGGCTTGAGTTTCACCGTGGCGGCCAGCTCCTGCACGACGTAGCGCTGAAGGCGCGTGGCGGTGTCCAGCGTTGTGGCCGCGAAGCTCGCCACCAGGACTGCCAGGATCCCCACGGCGAACTTCAGCGGGATCCCGATGGTCGTCAGGAAGTTGGCTCCTCCCTCAATGAACGCGCCGATTTTCTTTCCCAGCCCCCAGCCCCCCCAACTGTCGCTGGGCTTGTAAGTGTCGCGCCAGGCCTCCCGGCCGGTTATGGCGGCACCGTCGGCGGTGGTCTTCGGTTCGTACTTGTACGCCGAGCCGGCGAGCTGCTCTCTCTTAAGTGCCCCCATGCCCAATCCCGCGCAGCAGGCGAGGATCACGATCACCGCGAGCGCGCCTTCGAGCAGCATTGATCCGTACCCGACGAGCTGGGCGTGCGGTTCCATGGCGAGCTGCTTGCTCGAGGTGCCGGAGCTGACGAGCGAGTGGAACCCGCTGACGGCCCCGCATGCGACGGTGATGAACAGGAATGGGAGAATCGGGGGGGCGTCGGCGGGGACATCCGAGGGCGCGGCGACAGCCGGGGCCGATCCCGCCAGGTCCGCCTGCCCCAGCGCGCCGGCCACCGCCAGGCCCACCACCAGCAGCCCCAGCGCCAGGAACAGCTCGTGGCTGTTGATGTAGTCCCTGGGCTGCAACAGCGTCCAGACCGGCAGCACCGAGGCGATGAAACAGTAAACGTATAATATCAGCGTCCATGCCACGACGGGAGTTAGGTATCCGCCCAAGGCGGGGGACTTGGGGAGGATGTGCGCCAGGTCCAGCGGGACGATCGTCCCGATCCAGATGGCCAGGTACATCACCGCCAGGGCCGCCAGCGAAGGCAGCAGCAGCCCGCCCTTCTTCTTGTACACCCACAGGCCCACGGCGACCGCCAGCGGCACCTCGATCCACACCGACAGCACCGATTCGGGATACATGCTGAAGATGAGGGCAATCACCAGCCCGAATATGGCCAGCACTATGGTCAGCTCGAAGAGCAGAATCAGCAGGAAGAGGATCTTGGCCCGCGGTGCGATGACCTTGCCGGCAACCTCGCCGACGCTCTGCCCGCGGCTGCGGATGGAGACCACCAGCGCCCCGAAGTCGTGGACGGCGCCGATGAAGATCGACCCGAACACCACCCACAGCAGGGCAGGCAGCCAGCCCCAGAAGACGGCGATAGCCGGGCCGACGATCGGGCCCGTGCCGGCGATGCTGGTGAAGTGGTGCCCGAAGATGACCTCCTTGCGCGTGGGCATGTAGTCGATGTCGTCCCGCAGCTCCTTGCTGGGCACCGGAGCTGCGCTGTCCAGGCGGAAGATCTTCCTGGCCAGCCAGCGGCCGTAGGTGTGATAAGCGACGATGAAGGCGACGAAACTGGCGATGGCTACCAGCAGAGTACTCATCGGCAAGCTCCCGCGCTCGCTGCTGCGCCGTACGAAATGAACGATCCGTCAATGCCTCCGGGACGGCTGGGCCCCGGCGCGTCACATCCTAACAATGCGCGCCCGACCCCGTCCAGCTTGCGGCGGGTCCGCTGGCTGCTGCGCCGACGATGATGCCCGCCCCGCCGCCGCTTAACTGGCGACGGGGCTGGCGGTTTCCCGTAGGCTGTGGGCGCTATGGGATGGCAGCTCATATGCCTTGTGGTGACGGGCCTGGCCGCCGGCATGCTCGGCGGGCTGTTGGGCATTGGCGGCTCGAGCGTCATGCTGCCGGCGATGGTGTGGATCCTGGGGCGTGCCGATAACGCGGGCCACGAGCAGATCAACCAGTACATGGCCGCGGCCATGATCGTGAACTTCCTGCTCATTCTCCCGTCAGTTGTCGCCCATCTGCACAACCGGGCTGTCTGGAAGGGCGTGTGGGCGTATCTGGCGCCGGCGGGGGCGGCGGGGATCATCCTGGGCGCCTGGGCCAGCTACCAGGTGGAGGGCCTCTATCTCCGCTGGGGCGTCGGGGCCTTCCTGCTGTACGTGGCCGGGCACAACCTTTACAGCATGGCCGCCGCCCGGCGGGTCGAAGGCCTGCCCCGCGAGCGCGTCGAGGGCATGCCCGCATGGCGCAAGATTCTCGTGGGCTTTCCGATGGGCATCATTGCCGGGCTGTTGGGCATCGGCGGCGGGTCGCTGGCTGTCCCGGGCCAGCAGATCGTCTTGAGGATGCCGCTGCGGAACGCCATCGCGAACTCGGCCGCCACCATCGCGTCGATCTCATGGCTGGGGGCGATCGTCAAGAACGCCCGGCTGCACCCCCCCGACGGCACCGTCGCCAGGAGCTTGCTGCTTGCCGCATGCCTTGCCCCGACGGCGATGATCGGCAGCTACCTCGGCGGGCACCTTACCCACAAGCTGCCGCTGAGGATCATCCGCGCCGTCTTCGTCGCCGTGCTGGCCCTCTCGGCCGCCAAGATGTTCGGCTGGCTCTAGCAGCGGGCGCGGCGCCAGGGCGTTGATTCTTCCTCTCCGCCTCCCTCTGCCGCATAATCTTCGCTCGTGAGCGGCCGGGAAGAACATCCCCGAGGCGAGCGCGAGCGATTCTTCGGCGCAGCCAAGCTGGTTGCGTCGCTGACCATGCTATCACGCGTGTTGGGGATGGTCCGCGACATGGCCATCTGGGCCTTCGGCGCCACGCGCGCTACCGACGCGTTCTGGACCGCCTTTTCCGTGCCGAACCTGTTCCGCAGGCTATTCGGCGAGGGGGCACTCTCGGCGGCGTTCGTGCCGGTCTTCACCGAGATCGCCGAGCGGGACGGCTGGGACCGCGCCCGGGCCGTCCTGGCCAACGTCGCCGGCCTGCTGGGGCTGCTGCTCGCGGCAATCATGCTGGTCGTGGAGCTGGGACTGCTGCTCTGGCTGCTGGTCGGCCCGCCGGCACGCGACTGGCAGCTCCTGGTCCAGTTGACCATGCTCATGCTGCCGTTCATGTTGACCGTCTGCCTGCTGGCCCTGGCCTCGGCGGCACTGAACTGCAAGGGCCATTTTGCCTACCCCGCCTTCGCACCCATCCTGCTGAACGTCTCGCTGATCGCCGGGGCGTACGTGGCGCACCGGTTCTTCTCCGGGGGCGGCCGGCGGGGGCTGTTCGTCCTGGCCGTCTCGGTGGTCGTCGCCGGTGTCGTGCAACTGGTGGGGGTGGTCTGGCTGCTTCGTTCGGTGCGCCTGGGCGTTGTGCCGCGTCTTCGGCCGGTGCTGCCCGCGGCCAGGCGAATCGCCGCCCTTGCCCTGCCGATGATGATCCCGCTGGGGATACTTCAGTTCAGCGCGTTCTTCGATCGGATCTACGCTTGGCTGATGTCGGCCACGCCCGAGTCGCCGGCCCTGGCGCTGGGCGGCGTCAGCATCGCCAAGCCGCTGGAGGCGGGCGTGGTCACCTGGCTGTACGCCGCCAACAGGCTTTACCAGTTTCCCTTGGGGATCCTGGCGATCTCGGTGGCCACGGCTGTCTTTCCGCTGTTCAGCCGGTACGCCGCCCGCGGCGACGTCGCGGGCCTGCGCGCCGCCACCAACCGGGCGCTGCGGCTGAGCCTGTTCATGGCGGTCCCGGCGGGGGTGGGTCTGTATCTGCTGGCCGAGCCGGCGGTGACGCTCATCTGTGGCCACGGCAGGTTCGTCGATAACCCCGACGCCGTGCCGCGGACCGCGAAGATCCTCCAGATGTACTGCCTGGGCATGTGGGCGTACTTCTGTAACCACATCCTGCTGCGGGCGTTCTTCGCCCAGAAGGACACGCGCACGCCGCTGCGGGTGGCGTGCCTTCTGGCGCTGGCCAACATGGTCATGGTGATGACGCTGATCTTCACGCCGCTGCGGGCGCGGGCGATCGGCCTGGCGACGGCGTGCACGGCCAGCGTTAACGTGCTGGCACTGGTGTTGGTGCTGCGGCGTCGTTGGGGCGGCCTGGGGCTGGGGGAGATCCTGCTGTCGCTGGCGCGCACGGCCGCGGGGTCGGCGGCGCTGGCCGGAGCCGTCCTGGTGGTGGGGCACTACTTGAGGCAGACGGCGGATGGGCTCGCACCCAAGGCCGGGGCAGGCCTGATCGTCGCCGCCGCCGTGCCCGCTGGGGTCGTCGCCTTCCTCGCCGCGGCGATGCTCCTGAGATGCAGGGAGCTGCCGGAGCTGCTGCGCCGGCCGGGCGGGCACGAAGACAAGACGCTATAATCGTCACCATACCACAGATGGAGACAACCATGTTGGCGCGGCGGCCCCTCGACGAGACCTATACCAGCATGCCGGCGGAGGAGGTCCTTCGACGCATAGCGGCCCGCAAGGCCGAACTGGGCGACGAGCTTTGCATCCTCGGCCACCATTACCAGCGGGACGAGGTCTTCCAGTTCGCCGACTTTACCGGAGACAGCCTCAAGCTCAGCCAACTGGCGGCCGGGGCCAAGGTCAGGTGGATTGTCTTCTGCGGCGTGCACTTCATGGCCGAGTCGGCGGATATTCTGACCGACCCGGAACAGGTGGTCATCTTGCCGGACCTTTCCGCCGGCTGTGCGATGGCGGACATGGTCGAGGCCGAGGACATCGCCGAGGCGCTGGAGCGGATTCGCCTGGCCGCGGGCGGGGCGAAGGTGGCGCCGGTGACCTACGTGAATTCTTCCGCCGAGGTCAAGGCCGTCACCGGGCGGGCAGGCGGGGCGTGCTGCACCTCCTCAAACGCCCGCAACGTCTTTGAATGGGCCTTGGCCGACGAGGCCCGGGGCGGCGCGGGGGCCGAGAAGGTCTTGGCCGCTCCAGATCAGCACTTGGCGCGCAATACGGCCGTGGCCATGGGCTACGGGGTCGAGGACTGCGCGGTGTACGATCCGCGCACCCCCGGCGGGGGACTTGCCGACGAGCAGATCCGCGCGGCGAAGTTCATCCTCTGGTGGGGCCACTGCTACGTTCATCAACGCTTCAGCGTCGAGCAGATCGAGCGCGTCCGCCGCGCGCGGCCGGGGATCAAGGTCATCGTGCACCCGGAGTGCACCTACGAGGTGGTCTCGGCCGCGGACATGTCCGGCTCGACCGAGCAGGTTCTCCGTAGCGTGGGCGACTCGCCGTCGGGGGCCGGCTGGGCCGTCGGGACGGAGACGAACATGGTCCGTCGCCTGGCGGCGAGCAACCCTGACAAGTACGTCCGCGTGCTGTCCGACACGCCGCCGATCTGCGTGACGATGGCGCGGATCGATCCTCCGCACTTGCTGTGGGTGCTGGACAGCCTCGCGGCGGGTGAGGTTGTCAACCGTATCACGGTGCCGGCTGACGTGGCTGCCGAGGCTCGGGTGGCGGTGGAGCGGATGATCGCCATCAAGCCGTCCGGCGGCGCCGCCCAGGGGGACCGGGCGAAGGGCTGACCGCGGGTCGCCGCGCGTCCAGTGGTTCCTGGAAGGATGCTGGCTATGGAGCAACTGTCGATGGTGCACCCGGCCCCGGCCTCGGTGGGGGCGCCCGTGGCGGGTGAGGGAATCGCCTTGCGGACCTTCCGCAGCGGCGAGGAGCAGGCCTGGGCCGATATCATCAACGCCACCGACCTCGGGGCCGACTACGGGGTGGCGAAGGTGCGAGAGACGCTCACCGGCAAGTCCAGGTTCGACCCGGAGGGACTGTTCCTGGCCTGTGACTCCGCCACCGGCCGGCCGCTGGCGACGGCGTGCGCGTGGCGAAGCTTTGTCTTCGGCCGTTCCCGTCCGACGCTCCACATGGTGGCGGCCCGCCCCGAGGCCAGCGGACGTGGCCTGGGCAAGCTCGTCTGCCAGGCCGTGCTCGACTACTTCGCCCGCCGAGGCGAGCAGGAGGTGGTCCTCACGACCGACGACCACCGCCTGCCGGCGATCGCCACGTACCTCCAGGTCGGCCTTCGCCCGATGCGATACGTTCGCGGCGAGGATCACGCCGGACGATGGAAGGCGATTCTCGAGAAGCTCTCGGGCATCCGCGGCGGCGGGGAGTTCTCCGGTCCGGGCAGGCCGGTCAAGGTTGCCGTTCTTGGCCTCCGCCGCGGGGCAGACATCGCCGGCTACGTCCAAGGCCATGCGGCCGGGGAGGTTACGGCCGCCTGCGACCGCGACGAGCAACGCCGTGACGAGTTCCGCGCGCGGTTCGAGGGCGCCGAGGTCGTCGGCGACTACGAGGCCCTGTTGGCCGGCGACGCCGAGGCGGTCATGGTCGCCAACGATTGCCCGGACCACGCCCCCGCGGCGATGGCGGCGCTGGCGGCGGGCAAGGATGTCCTCAGCGAAGTGACTGCCTTTCACACGCCGGCAGAAGGGGTCGCCCTTGTCGAGGCCGTCGGGGCCGCCGCGCGATCGTACATGCTGGCGGAGAACTGCCTGTACTCCAACCCGATGATCGAGCTGGCCTACCAGGCGGCCGAGGGGGTCCTCGGCGACTTGCAGTACGCCGAGGGCGATTACGTCCACGACTGCCGGTCGCTGATGGCGCCGGACGGGCGGCCGCACTGGCGGGGGTGGTTCCCGCCGCTGCTTTACAGCACGCATCCGCTGGGCCCGATCCTGCGGGCGGCGGGCGCCCGCCCGCTGCGCGTGGTGGGCATGCACACCGGCGCCCGCCTGGCCGGCACCGCCGGCGGAATCGACATGGGCGCGATGCTGATCGCGATGACGGGCGGGGCGGTGGTGCGGATCGCTGCCGCCCTGGCGGTCAATCGCGAACCGGCCAGCCTGTGGGTGTGCTACTACGGCACGCAGGCGTCGCTGGAGACTGACCGGTGGAACGACAAGGTGCACCTCCACGACGGACGGGCGACGCAGTCGGCCGGGCCTGTCTCGTATCGTCCCACCGGCCGCGGCAAGGCGCCGCACACCACGGCCGGGCACTTCGGGGCAGATCCCCGGATGATGGAGTACTGGATCGAGTCGCTGGCCAACGGCCTGGCCTCGCCGATCAACGTGCATGAGGCCGCCGACATGACGCTGCCGGGGATCCTGGCCCACCGCTCGTCGCTGGAGGCCGCCAGGGCGATCGAGGTGCCGGACTTCCGCGACGGGGCGTCGCGCGACGCCTTCCGCGGCGACCGGGCCCGGCCCGACCCGGCCAACCCGATGCGCATGATCGACTCGTGAGGCGCCCCCGGGCCGTTCAGCAGATTCTCGGCAGGTCCTCGCCGTAGGGCATCTGGACGATCCGCCGCCCGCCGGCGGTGGTCACCATCTCCACCAGCGGCATGTCCGTGGCTTCGCCCACGTTGCCGATGATGACGGGGGCGGGGGCGGCCTCGTGGGCGGCCAGGATGCTGACGGCCTGCTCGGCGGCGGCGGCCTCGACCACGGCGACGAGCCTGCCTTCGTTGGCGACGTTCAGTAGGTCCAGCCCGAGCATCTCTGCCGCCACCGTCGCGGCCGGGTCGGTCGGAATGGCACGCTGGCGAACCTCGACGTTCCTGCCCGTTGCCTGGGCCAGGTCAACCAGCGTCGCCGCCAGCCCACCCCGCGTCGGGTCGCGCATCCAGTGGACCCTCGGCCCGAGGGCCTCGAGCAGCGCCGCCGTCAGCTCGTGGATGGCCTGACAGTCGCTCTCCAGCGAGCTGGCGATGCTCAGCCCCTTCCTGCGGCACATGACGGCCAGGCCGTGCAGGCCCAGGGGGCCGGTGAGCACGAGCGCGTCGCCGGCGCCGACGTGCCGGAAGCCGACCTCGCCGCCGGGTAGCGGCGCGCCTATCCCGGCGGTGTTGATTGTCATGCCCGGCTCGCCCCGGCGGTCGATGACCTTCGTGTCGCCGGTGACGATTGTCACGCCGGCCCGGCGAGCGGCCTCGCCAGCCGAGACGAGCACCCGCCGCAGCAGCTCGATCTCCAGACCCTCCTCCAGCACCAGCGACATGCTCAGGGCGACGGGCCTGGCGGCGGCAACGGCCAGGTCGTTGACCGTGCCGCAGACGGCCAGTTTGCCGATGTCCCCGCCTGCGAATTCCAGCGGCTGGACGACGTAGCTGTCGGTGGTGAACACGACCCGGTCGGCGCCCCACGCCACCTCGGCCGCATCGGTAAGGGCGGTCGCGTCCTGGCCCCCGATCGCCGGCAGGATCACCTCGGCGATCAGCTCGGCGGTCAACTGTCCCCCGCCTCCGTGGGCAAGTAGGATGTGGTCACGTTGCGTCATTGGTTTTGCCTGTCTCCGGCCGGTGGTACTTGTAGTGTGCGGCGCAGGCCCCTTCGGAGGAGACCATGCACGGGCCGACCGGGTCGCGGGGCGTGCAGGGGTTGGCGAACAGCGGACAGTCCCTCGGCAGACAGCGCCCGCAGATCACGTCGCCGCACCGGCAGCCGGGAGGCTCATAGCTCTCGACCTGCGGCAGCTCGAACCGCCGGGCGGTGTCGAACTCGGCGTACTCCTCGGCCAGGTCCAGCCCGCTGGAGGGGATCACGCCCAGCGCCCGCCACGGCGCGTCAGCCACGCGGAAGGTCTCCTCGATGACCTGCCGGGCCTGCGGGTTCCCGTCGGCCTTGACGACCGGGTACACGCTGGCCGCGGCCGGGGCGGCCTCGGCGAGCTGACGCAGGATCTCAGCGATGCCCGCCAGTATCTGCTCGTCGTCGAAGCCCGCGACCACGCAGGGCCGGAGATGCTTGCGAACGATCGGCTCGTATGCCCTGTAGCCGATGATGACGCTCACGTGGCCGGGGCAGAGGAAGCCGTCGATCCGCACGTCCTCCTGATCGAGCAGGGCGTGCATGGCCGGCAGCACGAGCTTGTGTGCGGAGAAGACCGAGAAATTACTCACCCGGCCGGCGCGTGCCTGTCGCAGGGCCAGGGCCGTCGCGGGGGCGGTCGTCTCGAAGCCGATGGCCAGGAAGACGACCTGCCTGGGTGCCTTTCGCCGGGCCAGCTCGACGGCCTCGTGTGCGGCGTAGATGACCTCGACGGCGGCCCCGGCCGAGCGGGCCTGCTCCAGCGAGCCCTCCCTGCCGGGCACGCGCACCATGTCGCCGTAGGTGGCGACGATCACGTCGCGCTCGCCGGCCAGGTGTATCGCCTGGTCGACGTAGGTCTGGTCGGTCACGCATACCGGGCAGCCCGGGCCGCTGACCAGCCGCAGGGGCCCGGGCAACAGGTCTCGCAGCCCGCCGCGGCTGACGGCGACGGTGTGCGTGCCGCAGATCTCCATGAGCTGGACCCGCTCGCCCGCGCGGGCTAGCGCCCGCGGCCAGAGCGTGTCGATCCTCCCCAGTATGTCAGGCAGGTGGGTCATCGGCGTCCAGGTCGGCTATCTGGCGCAGCAGGGCGAAGGTCTCGCGGGCGTCCTCTTCCGTGACAATGGTGATGGCGTATCCGGCGTGGATGAGCACCCAGTCGCCGACGCCCGCCTCGGGGGTAAGGGTGACGACGACGTCAGCCTTGGTGCCGGCCAGGTTCACCGTGGCCCGCTCGCCCTCGATGGATTCAATCCTTGCCGGTATCGCCAGGCACATCAGCGGCGTTCCTTTCGTCTTGGGTGATCCCGTTGGTCAGTCGCGCCGCGGCCGATACCGCCTGGCCCAGCGCCAGGCCACCATCGTTGCAGGGAATGCGACTGTGCGTCAAGACCTCAAACCCGTCTGCTCGCAGCAGGCCCGCCAGGCGGCGGCGGAGGTAGCGGTTGGCCAGGCACCCGCCGGACAGCGCGGCGGTCTCGAGGGCGGTCATTTCCCGCGCCCGCCGCGCGGCCTCGGCGAGCATGGCTGCGACCGTATTGTGGAACCTCGCGGCTACTTCCCCCGCGGCCGAGCCGCCCTGGAGGTCCCCAGCCAGGGCCTCGACCATCGGCCGATAGTCTATCTCGAACGGCTCGCCGTCGGTGAGCTTGAAGGGGTATGCGTCCTCGACACCCTCGGCGGCCGCTCCTTCCAGGAGCATCGGGGCCTCGGCGTCGTATCGGTTGGCCGGGGCGATCCCGCAGATGGCGGCGACGCCGTCGAAGAACCGTCCCAGGGAGCTGCCCACCGGGCAGTTGACGCCTGCCGCGAGCTGTTCGGCGATGGCCTCAAGGTCGTCGCCGTTACCCTCGAGGCGCCTCGCCACGGGCAGGCTGACCCACTCCGGCCCGAAGGTCTCTGCCAGCAGTCCCGCGGCGGGGCGAGCCGTCCGCCTGGCGGCGGCGTCGCCACCGGGCAGCGGGAAGTAGCGCAGATGCCCCAGCCGGACGAAATCGCCCGGGCCGGCACGCAGGACCTCGCAGCCCCAGACGGCTCCGTCGGGGCCGTAGCCCGTGCCGTCGCAGGACAGGCCGATGACCTCGTCGCTTCGGCCATGCTCGGCCAGGCAGGAGACGATGTGGGCGTGGTGATGCTGCACGCGTATGAGCGGCAGGCCCGCCCGCCCCGCCAGCTTGCCCGCCGCCCGCCGCAGCGCGTATTCCGTGGACAGATACTGCGGGTGGAGGTCAGCGGCGATGACCTCGGGGCGGAGATCGAACAGGGCCTCGAGGTCGTTGATTACCCGGATGAAGTGACGATACACGCGGCCGTCCTTGAGGTCGCCGATGTGCTCGCTCAGCACCCCGCGGCCGTCCCTGTACAGGCAGACGGCGTTCTTGAGCTCTGCGCCCACGGCCAGGATGACGGGGCTTGGGCTGCTGCCCACCGTCACCGGCTGGGGGGCGTAGCCGCGGGCGCGGCGAATGAGCACCGGCCCGCCCGCGCCCGCCCCGTCGGGGTCGTCGGCCTGGGCGACGCTGTCGTCGATGCTCCGCTGGATGCGCCGGTCGTGCAGCAGGATAGCGTCGGCGATCGACCCCAGGTGTGCGACCGCGTCGGCGTTGTCCTTGACCAGCGGCTCGTCGGAGATGTTTCCGGACGTCATCACCAGCGGCGGCAGGTCGAAGCCCAGCAGCAGCGCGTGCAGGGGAGTGTACGGCAGCATGATCCCCAAGGTGGGCAGGCCGGTGGCGACGGATTCCGCCACTGGCGCGTCGTCGCGGCGGGGCAGCAGCACGACCGGGCGCTGGGGCCCGCTGAGCAGCTCCCCGGCCGCGGGATCGATCAGGCATAGACGCCGGCCCTGGGCGAGGTCGCGGACCATCAGGGCGAACGGCTTGGCGTCGCGGCGCTTCCGCATCCTCAGGCGGCGGACGGCGTTGTCGTCGTCGGCCCGGCAGGCCAGGTGGAAACCGCCCAGGCCCTTGACTGCGACGATCCGCCCGCGGCGGATCTCCTCGGCGGCGGCCGCTATCGCGTCGGCGCAGGGAATATGCTTACCTCGCGGGTCCACCAGCCGGCAGCTTGGCCCGCACACCGGGCAGGCCACCGGCTGGGCGTGGAACCGCCGGTCGCCCGGGTCGCGATACTGCGATGCGCACAGCTCGCACATGGCGAAGTCGGACATCGTCGTGTTGGCGCGGTCGTACGGGATCCGCTCGACGATGCTGTACCGGGGCCCGCAGTTCGTGCAGTTGATGAACGGGTAGCGGTGCCGCGGATCGGCGGCCTCGGACAGTTCGGCCAGGCAGTCGGCGCAAGTGGCCGTGTCAACCGTCACCTGGGCGTCGGCCAGTTCGCCGCCGAGGCTGGGACGGATCGCGAAGCCCTCTTCCCCCTCAACGGCCGGCAGCTCCTCTCGCCGGGCAGTCCTTATTATAGCCAGCGGCGGCAGCTCCGCCCCCAGCCGGCGGGCGAACGCCTCCAACACCTCCGGGGGGCCCTGGACCTCAATCGTCGCTCCCGCCGGATCATTGACGACGTATCCGCCCAGCCCAAGCGACCGGGCCAGGCGATACACATAGGGGCGAAACCCCACGCCCTGCACCTGCCCGCTGACGTTGATGCGCTCGCGTTTTGTCACCGATTCTTGCATGAGATAGCCCGGTGGCCTCATCGAATTGTAGGGCAACTTCGGGCGCGGCCGCCAGGAAGCCATTTGACATCCCGTTGGCTCTTCACTACCAAGAAGCCATGCGGGTTGGCAGGGCAATTCGTCGGGCGTTGGTCGTCTTGCTGGTGGCGCTGGGGCTGGCGGCGGTCTTCGTGTACGGCCTTGCCAGCCGGATCCCTTCCGACTACCGTCCCGCCCGCCTTACCGCCGGCCAGCAGGAAGAGCAGGTCAATACATTCTTCGCGCTGCTGGGCAGGTTTAGCGAGCACGGCGGGGCGGGCAGGCCATTCACCTGGTCCGTCACGGAGAAAGACGCCAATCTGTGCCTCGGGTCGATCGACGCGATCGCGTCATTCCGTCCCGGCGAGCCGGTGTACCCGATGGCGGAGCTGGAGCGGGAGGGCTTCGCCGACCCGGCCGTGGCCATGCACGAGGGCGTGCTGAGGCTGATGATCCGCTCGACTGGGAGCAAGAAGATACTGGGCGTCGATCTGGGCTTCGTCTTCGACGATCGGGGCGACGTCCGGGTGAAGATACTCGGTATGCGCGTGGGAGCGATGCCCGTGCCGAAGATTCTGCTTCGTCGGAAGCTTCGGGAGCTCCGGGAGGACTTGCAGGAGCTGCTGGCCGGGGCGGAGGAAGGCGAGAGCGGGCGCTTCGGCTCGATCCGAACCGGGGACGTCGCGAGGTTTCTCAAGGCGGTCGTCGGCATGTTGGACGGCGCGCCCGCCAGGCCCGAGATAGTGTGGGACGACCGAGCGGCTGCGCATCCGCTGCGCATCACGAGAGTCGAGCTCACCGAGGGGAAGCTGACGCTCCACATCGCCCCGGTCTCCGGCACGCGGCCGACAGGGCCCACCTCCCCGGCGCCAGGCGGCGCAGGGTAAAGGTTCCCCGGACCCGCGCTGCGGCCAGCTCCACGAGCCAGAAAGCCTCGTTGCGGGCGAGCACGCGGCAGCCGCCGCAGTCGACTATCCTGACCGTGCCCCGTCCGCCTCCGACCGGCCCCTGGTAGGTGAGGTAGGCGCGGCGGTGAGCCGGCAGGGCGGTGGCCGGGACCGACTCGTGCCGCCCGAGCCGCACCGGAAGGCGATCCAGGCGCCACGTCGCCAGGGCCTCGCCCGCCTCGAGCATGAAGTCGTAGTGGTGCCCGCCGCCGGCCGCGTGCAATTGGATGACAAACCGCCGTCGCATGGATACCATGATACCGGCGCGGCCGGGGCGGCAGAAGCTGTGGCCGACCAGGTTCAAGCAGCGGGAATCGGACCATGAAACGGACAGTGCTGATCGCGGTGGCGGGGCTGGCCATGCTCGGCCCGCTTGCGGGCTGTCAGAGCGAGCCGCAAAAACTGGTGACCGAGGGGGTAAGCCTCTATGAGGCCGGCCAACTCGACAAGGCCAGGAAGAAGCTGGAGACGGCGGTGGACCACCTTCCTGCCGACTCGAAGGCGCTGTTCTATCTGGGCCGGGTGTACCACGCCCAGGGCTTCTACGAGCAGGCCGTCTTCTACTATCAGTGCTGCCTCAGCTCGGCCCCATGCCACACCGAGGCGATGAAGCACCTTCGCGAGGCGACCAAGGCTGCTGGTCCGGCCGGGCCCGTCCTGCGCATCATCCCCGATCTGGAAGAAGACTAGCGGCCCTAGCACTCCCTGCCCGTCTCCGCGCGTCGCGTGTGCGTGGCCTGCGAGTTGACATTCCCGGCTCCCCCTGGCTCAGTTGGGCATTGCCGGCGGAAAGCCGTCCCCGAGATCCTCTCTGCAGTAGATATCGAGTTCTGGAGGGCCCGACCCATATGCCTCTAGCTTTACTTCGACGAGATGACGACTGAGCAGAGTTACGCAACCCAAGTGAATGTACCAGGATTCCGCCTGCAGAAGCCGGTGCAGTTCGAGCATAAGAAACAACTTTTCCTTCCGCCATTCAGCCAGGTTCCCCGGAGCTTCCCGCGTGTAGTAGCGGCGCAACAACCATCCTGGGTCGGTCTTGCATTCGTATGCTTCGGCCCGCTTCTTATCGGGGAGAGCCCAAATGAAGTCGATGTTCTTCGGATGGGGTCTATCAACTTCGCCGAAATACACGTGGGCGTCCTCGGTCAGCGCATCGCTCGTTCGTCCAGAATCCTCTAGGAATCTGAACACAATGGCCTCGCAGATCGCGGACGAGAAAAGGTTGGCGGGCTTAGCTTCGTCCGCCTCCGATGGAGTAGCGATACTCAGAGCATGCATGTAATCGGTGGTCACCTCCTCCAACGCGTTCACGGTCCTCTGGCCCAGGGGGATTGGCGCAACGGAAAGGACGCGGGCCCTCACAGGCTGGGTGGCGTCCTTGGAGTAGCCGCGCTTCTTCCCTTCGTGTGCTACGAACGAAGAGATGGTCCTCAAGATGACAGGTGAGCTGACCGCCACAGCCGCTAGTTGCCTTACGCTTGCCAGATGCGTGTGAGGATTCTGGGCCTCTGGGCGCCAAGCGGGCTCAATGTAAATGGGGATGGTCCTATCGAGTAACTTCTTGCGCATCTAGATCGGCCCCCGTAGCGAGATCGTTGCGCGGCTCGGATTCTTGCTTCTCGTTACGACGGTCCTCAGTAAACCTTGGCACATCCAGAGGCGGAATCATGATGCTCCGGCCGAGGCTTTTGGTGGAGAGGTCGTCGATCAATTGCCTGAGATACGGATACACGAGGATAACGGCGTTGATTTCGGCATAGTACTTGGCGTCATCTTCGGCGATAGGACGGGTTACGGTGAAGTCCAACTGGTGCTTTCCGCTGATTGTGATGGGCGAGTCTGCCCTCTCCGGGAAACGCAGTGACCAGGACACTGTGGCCAGAAAGCCATTCTCGTCGTTGGACTTGAGCGTTCCGCTAACGTTCAGCGATCCCGGGGGGGGACGGTCCGGGTCCCCGTCGCCCGGGGCGCAGAGCACCGTGAGAAGGCGGACCCTTCTTAGCATGAGCCCGCACGTGGTTACGGACACTGCGGGCGTGCTTGAGCCTGAATTGAGGCCAGGGCTGGCGGGTTTTGAAGCGTCGCTCATGGGGGGGTAGCTGGCTCTTAGGCAGCTTGCGCCAAATCTGTCGCAATGGGCATATTCGGAAGCTCAGGCTCGCGTCTGGGCGGCACGGGACCCTCTGCCTTGGTCGATGTGGAGTAGCTCCCTGTTTGGCTGAATAGCTCCTCCAGGAAATCGACTAGTGCCTCGGCAGCTTCAGCGATCGACCCATCGGTCATTAGTTCCGCCATGCTGTCGGCCAAGGACGAAGCGTAGGCGCTGATAAAGGCTGCGACTTTGGGATCTTCTGCCCACTCGTTCAGGCGACCGTTGAGTTCTTCCCAACGGCGATCGTACCAGAGATTGAGCAAAGTCATATCCTGGCCGCTGGACTTGAGGAGGTCACACATGTGCATCAGCCTGTCGAATCCGGCGTTCTCGCTCAGCATGGGTCTTCACCCCGTTCTATGGGCCAGCAGCATTTAAGACAAGGGGTCAGCTTCCGTGACCGTTACCAGGGCAGCGTCCCTGCCCCCGCCTTAGTAGGAGCATGAGCGCAATCTCCGTAATTATTATACCACACGCCCTTGCTCGTAGCGCTGTAAATCCAGGCCAGAGCCCGGACTAGTAGGGCTATCCTCACATCTTATCGGCACTTCTCCGCGGGACTTTACCGCCTTCCCGGGCTCGCACCTCTTGGCCGTGGAGGGTTTTACACCGTACAGGGTGAACCCGCAAGGCCTTTTTGCTGGAAAAGTGCGGGCCACTCGTCGCATGGCCTGCCAGGCCGACCGCGCTGAGGGCCGGCTCCTCTACCTACTTCTTCTGGTCCGTCCCCAGACTGTCCAAATTCGCTTCGACCTTGCCGTATCCCAGTGCCGCCAGCAGCAGGGTGGCCAGGGCGGCGATGCGGATG
>CBFCZU010000054.1:0-19463 GCA_965602635.1 uncultured Planctomycetales bacterium
ATGTCGCTTCTGGCGGGCGCCGCCCTGGCGGCGGCGGAGGATGCGGTCACGCCAGGCAGCCTGACGGCAAGGCCCACACTCTCGTGCGTCGGCCTGAGGTGGCTGCTTCAGGGCGACGACAACCTCAACGCGACCTGCACGGTTCGTTACCGCCGCAAGGGAACCACGCAGTGGCGCCCGGCCCTGCCGCTGTTCCGGTCGATGTACCGGTACGGCCGGACGAAGCGGAACCGGCTGGCCGGGTCGATCCTCCACTTGGCCCCCGGCACCACCTATGAGGTGCGGCTGGCCCTTGCAGACCCCGACGGGGGCAGCACGGAAAAGCAGATCACTGTCGCGACCCGGGCCGTGCCGAGGCCGCCCACCGGCGGGCACGAAGTGCACGTGCGGCCCGGTAAGCTCTCCGAAGCCCAGGCCGCCGCCAGGCCCGGCGACACGCTGATCCTCGCCAAGGGGACCCACGGCGAGGACTTCACGTTCAACAAGTCCGGCGAGCCGGGCAAGCGCATCATCTTCCGCGGCCCGGACGACGGCGAGGCCGTCTTCGGCGGCACGGTGGTGATCGGGGCCAAACACGTGTGGCTGGACCGGCTCACGGTCAGGCTGAGCAGGAAGGCACGGGGCATCCTGGGCGGGCGGGCCGCCGACGTGGTAATCAGCCGGTGCAGGGTCGAGGGCGCCCACTACTGCGTCAGCGCCTACGGCGACGAGTGGACCGTCATCGACAACGTTCTCATCGGCAACAAGCAGACCGACAAGACGACCAGCTACATGAGCGGCGAGGGGGTCGAGTTCGCCGGCCGGGGACACGTCGCCGCCTTCAACGACATCTCCTGGGTCGCCGACGGCACCAGCTACGGCAGCGGCGATATCGACGTCTGTAACAACTGCATCCACGACACCACCGATGACTTCATCGAGCCGGACTACGGCCACGACAACTATCGAGTCTGGCACAACCGCTGCTGGATGGGGCACAACGCCCTGTCCTTCCAGCCCATCAACGGCGGGCCGTGGTACATCATTGGCAACCAGTTCACCGGCATGAGGCCCCACGTCTTCAAGGTCCGCAGCGGCTCCGGGCCGAGGGTCATCGCCGGCAACACCTTCATCTGCGGCCCCGGCGGCTACACCATGAACATCCACGGCCTGTGGCAGGGCATCTGGGTGAACAACTTCTGGGCCCAGTTGCCCAAGCGCCGGCTGGGATACAGCCCCGTCCGCATCGACAAGGCCCGCTACGGCCGGATGGCCCACAACGCCTACGACACCGGCGGCGATCCCATCTGGAAGCTCAGCAGGCACTACACGCTCGCTGACATGCAGAAGGAGGGACTGGAGCAGAACAGCATGATGGTCCGGGCCGGGGAGGCCCTGGCGAACGTCCCGGCCGATCTGCGGAAGGGCACCGCCGCGGCGGTTCTGGCCAGGACCGGCGGGCGACTCGTGGACGTCGGCACGATACTGCCCAACGTCCTCGGGCCCTTCCGCGGCAAGGCCCCGGACATCGGCGCCCACGAAGTGGGGCTGGGCACGCCCTGGGTCGGCCCGCGCCGCTACACGCCCGACGGGCTGGCCTACGGCCTGCCGACCGGCTGGCAGGTGGCGGGCGCCGACAGGCTGGCCGAGTACGCTTCCCTCGGCGCCCCGGCCAAGCCGGGCAAGGTGAAGCTGCTGCTGACCCGTCGCCGGCCGGGGGCCTTTCTGCTGGTGGCCTTCCAACCTGCTGACGGCGACGAGCGCTGGAGATTATTCTCGCAGATCGTTGAGACCCCGCCCGCGGCGGCGGGGACAGAGAAGCCCGCACACTTCCGGGACGGCCTGGCCGCGCGCCTCGGCCGTCGCCGCGCTGGCCGGGCCGAGCTGGCCGTGCTCGTCGGCGCGAGGGTGGAGCCAGACGGCGTACTCAAGATCCTCGGCGGCTGCGCCCGCGAAGACCTGCCGCGCCTCCGCCGCCAACTGTTCACCTTCGTCCGCTCGCTGTACTACTGAGCGTATCCGGGAGGATGTTTGAGCAGTTGCATGCCACGCGGCTGGTGCGCGCGGGGAGGCCGGAGAACACGAATTACACAAATTAGATCGAATTACACCAAGTGCATTGATGCTTTGGGAGTATCTGTCCAATTCGTGCGATCCGTCGGGATTCGCGCCTACCTGCCGCAGCCTTGACGTTGTGGAGTCGCGCGGGGGTCAAGGCTTCCGGATCCAGGCCTCGGCGTCTTTCCAATACTGGGCCGACTCCAGCGGGGCGTCGTCGAGCTGCCAGTACTGGGTCATCATCCGCTCCTTGATCCGCGGCCGGCGGCCCATGCGGAGCAGATACGCCTTCAGATCGGCGACAGAGATCGCCGCCTTCGGCTTCCAGGCCGCCGTCGCGACGCAGGCGGCCAGCGACTCGAACATCGCGCACGCCTCCGGCACGCCGCGCTGCAGGCCCGTCAGGTTGAACGCCGACATCATCAGTCGCCCCCGCCCCACGCGCAGGTCGAACAGGTAGGCGAACCTCCGCATCGTCCAGCCGGGTTGCAGCTCGCGCAGGCCGAACGTGAACACGTCGTAGCGGTCGCGGCTGGCCTTGTCCACGCCCTGGGCGATCGGCGTGACCGGCACGGGGAAGCCGTCCAGCGAGAACTTGTCGCAGTCGTCGATGATCCCGCCGAACTGGAAGTCCAGGAAGCCGTCGGTCGGGAACCCCCGCACCGCCGCGTGCGGCTGCACGACCCCGCCCAGGTTGTGGCCGCGATCCCAGATGACGGCCTTGAACCGGTCCCAGGTGGAGGGCATGTAGTACCGCTCGCGCCGGGCCGTGCGGTCGCGCGTTTCAGGAACGCGGTAGAGCTTCAGCACGTCCCCGCCGCGGTCGAGGTGATCGAACACGGCGTCCACAAAGCGGTCGGTGATCAGCAGCTTCTCCGGCCGGGCAAGGTCGCGGGCGATCTTCATCTGCGGATAGCGGCGGTGCAGCTCGATGTCGGCCAGACGGACGGTCGCCTTGCGGATGGCCAGCGACGCCGGCCGGTCGGGGTACAGCCACAGGTTCCAGTGGTTCTCGATCGCCCGCCGGCGGCCGGGCTTGAGCGACACCGTCAGCTCCATCGCCACCGGCTTGGCGACCTTCGGCAGCCGAACCTCGACGGTCGCGATTCGCATTCGCCCGGGCGCGACGGCCACACGATCCAGCCTGCCCGCCAGCCTCACCGCCTTTGCCCCCTTCGACGCCAGCCGCCAGCGCAGTGTTCCCTCCCCGGCCGGATGCGGCGCGAAGTTCGACAGCCAGATCGGGATCGTGACCTTCTCGCCCTCGAAGAACGTCCGTCGCGGCAGGTCGGCCACGACGACCGCGTCGCCGTTGAACCGCCGGTACTCGGCCGGATCGACGCCGGCCTTCAGGTCGTCGAAGCAGTCCAGCAGGCCGTTGGCGTTCTCGTAGCGCTCGGTGTCGGCCAGTTGAAGGAAGTGCAGGCCCACGAGGACCGGGCTCTTTCGTATGCTCTCGAAGACGTGCTTGTACCACATCTGCTGCCAGCGGATGCTGGCCTCGGCCAGCCGGCCGTAGTCGGCTTCCAGTCCCTTGGCCTTGCGCAGCTTGATCAGCTCGTCGATCCACCAGGGCTCCTCCGCCTTCAGCCGGGCGAACTTGCGCTTCAGGGCGTCGAGGTCGCGGCAGGCGACGTAGTGGCCGACCTCGTGAGCGATCACGGGGAAGTTCACTGGCACGGCCCGGCTGGTGCGGGCCTGCGGCGGGCCGGTGGCCATCGGCTTGCCCTCCACGGAACCGAAGATCGCCCAGTTCGCCGTGGTGTCGAACATGTCGTAGTGGCGGCCGAAGGGGGCGAAGTACCCCATGTGCTGGACGTCCAGGTCGATGTGGCCGCGGTCGTGCTCGCCGCGGGCGCAGGTGTCGATGAATAGCCGCGTCGGGTCGAGCCTGCGGAGTTGGGCGGCGCGCTGGGCGACCTGCGGGTTCCGGCCGGGGGTGTTGATCTCGTTGCCGAGGCAGTACACCATCAGCGACGCCCGGTTGCGGGTCCGGAGGATCATCTCGCGCCAGGCCCGGCTGGGGACGAGGGTGGGGTCGTGGTCCATCAGTTCGCGCTGCTTCTGGTACTTGCCGTAGTACTTGCGAACCTCGACGTGAGTGAGGATGCCGAGCCGGTCGGCGGCGTCGAAGTAGGCATCCGGTGGGACGCGCGAATGGAAGCGGATGAAGTTGAACCCCAGCCGCTTGGCCGCGCGGATGAACTTTGCGTAGTACTCCGTTTCGCTCAGGCCGGTGAGGTTCGGGTGGTCGTGGGCCTCTCGGCCGCGAATGACGCCCCGGACGTAGAACGGCCGGTTGTTCAGGAACACCTGGTTGTCCGCCACGTGGAACTTGCGCATGCCGAAGTTGACGGCGCGGGACACGGCCTTGCCGGCGACCCGCAGCTCCAGCTCCAGCCGGTACAGGAACGGCTCGTCCAGCGTCCACGGCCGGAAGTTCGGCATGTCGACGGCGAATTCGACCTTCCGGCCGGCGGGGCGCAGCCTGCCGGAGGCGACGCTGCGCTGCCCGGCCACGATCCGCCAGGTGCTGCGGCCCATGCCCTTCGGCCGCGTGAAGCTGATCGTCGCGCGGGCGTTGTCGAAGTCGGGGGCGATGAACAGGTCTCTCAGCGGGTCACGTTCTGCGGACCTCATGCGGGTCCTCCCTGCCGCCCTGTTCGGGCGCTCATGTATTCCGGTCACGCGGCAGCCGCCTCTGAGGGAGACGTCGTGTCTTCCGAGGCCGTTCGTATCGCGCCTTGGGCCTATCCCGGTATCAGGTACTGCCGCTGCACCTTGCACAGATAGGTGAACAGCGGATTGACGAACTGGGTCACCCGGGCCTCCAGCACCTGCGCCAGCAGCATGTGGGCGTCGGTCGGCCTGAAACCGAACTCATCGACCATCCAGTGGATCAAGTCCTCCAGGGCGGCCGCGAACGCGGCCTCGGCGGGGCGGGCGAAGCCGGTGGTGGCGATGTACTCGTCGGTCTCGATCCTGGGGTTGCGGAACGACTTGGGCCTGTCCCCCAGCTCGACCTGCAACGTCAGGCGGGCGGCGGTCTCAATGCCCCCGGCACCGTCAATCTCTCCGTCGCCCTGGACGGCGTGCACGTCGCCGACATGCAGCAGGGCCCCTTCAACCTCCACGGGCAGGTGGACGCGGGCGTCGGCGGTGATCTCCTGGATGTCGAAATTCCCGCCAAAGCGGCCGTTGTGGGCATTGGACAGCACCTCGTTCGGCCGGGCCAGGCCGACATAGCCGACCATTCCCGCGCACGGAATCTTCAGGGCGTCGGACCACTCCACGAATCCGTCGCGGATGCGCACCGCCCTGTAAGCCTCCTCCCACCCGTCCTCCTTGGCCAGGTGCGGCAGGATTCCACTGGGCCAGCTCAGCCGGGTATAGCCGAACTCGTGGAGCTTGATGTCGAGCACGTGAACGACCAAGACTTGGTCGGGCTTCGCCCCCGCGACGGCGATGCATCCGGTGGAGGCGTTGATGCCGCCTTCGGCGTCACAGTTCTCCTTGCCCGTGTGGGTGTCGAACTGCCGCCCGCAGGTGGGGACGGTCTCGACCTGGAACACCTCACCAGGCTCAACGGTGAACGTAACGACGTTCGTCGCCGAGGTGTACGAGTACATCGTGTCGGGGCGAGCGCACCGCATGCTCGGGTTCCTTTCATCGTGCCTTCTTGCCCGTGGCCGCCACGGGTCGTTTGGCCGGAATTGTACGCTTAGGGACGCACTCGGGGAAGCCCGGCGCGGCGGTCTTCCCTGTTTCCCAAGCGGGTCGACTTCCGCATTACCGGTTTCGAGGCTTGCCTGGCGTTCACTCACGTTACGGCCTGCTTGCTCGCGGCGTAGCCTTATGCGACACTTTCCACCAGAGGCTTCGACGGCTTCGTTGTCTCCACCGTCGCTCCGATTGCTACCGGCTGGAGCGACCAGTTGCCAGGTGGGAGTTTCACCCACTGAAAACCCGCGCCTTTGCACGGCGCACTGGGAAATGTCGGCTGAAGGGAGGCGCCCCATGGCAGCCGTGGCGAGCGATGTGCCGGTGATCGTGTTTGGTGCGGTGGCAGCGCTGGCGGCGGCAATGCTGGCCGGCTGTGTGGCGTCGTCGGAGCCGCTGACGCTGCATCCTGCCTCGGCGATGGTACGCATCGGCGGCCCGTCGGGCGTGCCTGTGCCTGAGCAAGCGAGCGAGTACACGCTGGAACTGGCTGGCGGAGAGTCCGAGGCCGTCCAGGTGCATGTGCGGCTCCCGGCGGGTCTGGCAGCGGACGCCGGGCGCCCGCTGCGCGTGCAGGCCAGTGTCCGCCCGCTGAGGTCCGCCGGATGGCAGCCGCGGATTCGTACGTTCCAGGTGCTGGCGGTGAACCACACCGGCCCGGCCGAGCATCCGCAGTTCAAGGTGCCCACCCGGAACGTCGGCTGGGTGCCGGACGTTTGCTGGCCGACTCGGCGGGCGATCGCCCAGGACCACCGGCCGGGAGAGTTGACGTTCTTGTTCGACGTCCACGCTCCCATGGGGCAGGTCGGCACGCGGTGGCTCTACGACCTGGAGTTCCATGACGCCGACGGCCGGACCTTGGCGGCCGCACTGCGGCTGCGGGTCCGCGTCCTGCCGTTCACGCTGCCGACGCGCCTGCCGTTCAAGACCGGCGTCACCTGGAATTGGCGGATCGAGAAGTACCTCGGCCGGGAGCTGACCGAGGCCGAACGACGGGCGTACTTCGACTTCTTCCTCCGCCACCGTTTCACGCCAGCGGCGTTCTGGTCGCGTGGGCCGGCATTCTCGGCCGAGGAGGTCGCCTTCATTGCTGCCCGAGGCGGCAACCTCTTCCAGATCTACGGCAACGCGGGCAAGCGGCTGTTCACCGACAAGCAGAAGGCGGCCCTGGCCCCGAAGCTCCGCCAGTGGCGACAGATGATGGACAAGGCCGGCGCCTTGGGCGACTGCTACGCGCTGGTGGCCGACGAGCCCAACGACAGCCACATCCCGGTCATTCGCGCCAACGCGGGGTTCCTCAAGAAGCACTTCCCCGAGCTCAGAATCTGGGTGGCGACACGCCCGCGGAAGGACCTGTTAGACGTGGTGGACTGCTGGGACGTCGTCACGGCTGCGTCTACTGAGCTGTACGAGGCCCACAGCTACACCGACCAGAGCATGAAGCTCGTGCGACAGGCCGCCCGCCGGCCGGAGTATTGGTGGTTCTATTCCGTCGAGCCGTACGCCCCGCACGCTAACGCCCGGCTGGACGACGCGTTGGTCGATTCCCGTGCGATCGGGTGGATGTCCTTCGCCCGCGGCATGGACGGGTTCGAGTATTTCTGGGCGACCGACTGGGCCGGCAACGCCGACCTGCGCGACGTGGCCTGGCCGGCGAAGGCGGCGAAGTGGCGATCGGGGCTGTCCGGGGCGGGGCAGTTGTGCTACCCCGGCGAGAAGGGCCTGCCCATGCCGTCGCTGCGGCTGATCAACCTTCGGGACGGCATGGAGGACTGGGCGGCCTTCGTCGCCGCCGGCAAGGACCTTCGCCAGGGCCGGCCAGCGGACATCCGCGATCCCGACGACTTGGCAGACCTGCGGCGGGTGGTCAACACGCTGCTGGCCGATCGGCCCAAGGGCGCACAGAAGCAGTAGGCTCTCGGGGGTGTCCGGGCCATCAAGCGGGAGTGCCCGGACAAGATGATCCTGTTCGGCGAGAGGCACGTGCGGCACGTCATCGAGGAGTACGTCGAGCACTACAACACCGAGCGCCCGCACCAGGGGATCGGGAACCTGCGGATCAACGAGCCGGAGGTCCCGCCGCCCAGGGCTGGGCCCGTGGCCTGCCGCGAGCGGCTGGGCGGCTTGCTCAAGTCCTACCATCGGGAGGTGACGTGAGGGCTCGGACGAAACATGTAGGGGCTGAGCGAGAACGCCTGCGCCATGGCGAACCCCCTCATGCCGAAGATGCAGGCCGACAGGCAGGGCACTGGCGCCCTGAATGAGCGCGCGGGAGCGAAGGCGACCGGGACGGTCTGCTCCGATCTGCCCCAAACGCCCGGATGAAGGCCGGTTCGGGCAGGATCAGGGCTCGATGCCAGGCAAATGCCCCCTTGCTGGAGCTGGAGAAGAGCTTTTTGCTGACCCGAATGGCGATACAATCATCGAAAAGTCCCACGACGGTCGTGGGCTACAGGCTATCTGGGAAATCCCGGGTTAGACTGGCAATGGGAGATATCGTGAAATGCAGCGCACAGTGAAGATGCTTCGGCCGTGGCGGATTCTACTGATCCTCGTGTTGCCAGTCTGCTCATTTGCCCACGCCGGCGAAGCCAACAAGACGGCGGGCGACATCCTGCAGATGTCCGGGGCCCAAGGCGGGTTGATCGTGGACCTCGCATGTGGCAACGGAGAACTGCTGGCGGCGTTTGCCGGCCAGGGCAAGTTCCTCGCCCACGGCCTGACCACCGAGGCGGCCACTGCCGCATCGATCCACGAGCGACTGGCCGACAAGGGCCTGGCCGGAGTGGCCGGCGCCGAAGCGCTGCCGCTGGACCGACTGCCCTACGCCAACAACATGGTGAACGTGCTGGTCGGCGATGACCTGCCCAGGCTCATCAAGAAGGGCGTGAAGCTCTCCGAGATCTTCCGCGTCCTGCGTCCCTACGGCTCGGCCTGTCTGGGCGTGCCCGCCGACGCACGCAAGGACATCGAGATGCAATTGACCAAGGCCGGTATCAAGGACTACCGGTTCGAGCAGAAGTCGCGGCTCTGGCTGGTGCTCAACAAGCCGCTGCCGGCGGGGATGGACGGCTGGACGCACTGGAACCACGGCCCCGACGGCAATCCCGTGTCTCAGGACCAGCTCATCGAGAGACCCAACCAGATACAGTGGATCACCGGGCAGCGCTGGGGCGACCGTCGCCTGGGCGACATCGCCGGCAGAGGCGGCGCCGTGGGCGTGCGCACGGCCGGGGGAAGGAACTACTACATCATGGGTGCGGAGGGTGCGTTCTCCAAGACCGGGTACCAACTCGTCGCCCGAGACGCCTTCAACGGGGTCATGCTGTGGTTCCAGAACATCAAGGACCTCAACAAGAGGCTTGTGGTGGCCGCGGACAAGGAGGTTTACCTCGACCGTGCGGGCGAGATCGTGGCTCTGGACGGGGCGACCGGCAAGCTTCTGCGGACCTACGGCAAGGTCGATCGCTGCAAGGACCTCCTGCTCGCCGATGGCGTGTTGGTCTCGTTCGATTCCAAGGGGGCCCGAGCCTTCGACGTGGCCACGGGCAAGCAGAAGTGGTCCAACTCCAAGGCTACCCGAGCCGGTTCGCCGGTCATCAAGGGAGGCAAGGCGTTCTTCACCAGCGGCGGGGGGATCACGTGTCTGGATATGAAGAATGGGGAGTTGAAGTGGAACAAGCGTGTTCGCGGCGGGATCCTGTTTGCCTTCGACGACAAGCTGCTGACACGTACGAGCAAGAAGGGAGTCCAGACGAAGTATGGGCTGCGATACACGGCCATTTCCGCCAAGGACGGCGCGGAGGTTTGGTCGTACAGTTGCGACAGGCCTAGCGGGAGATACACGGAAGCGTACCTGGCCGGGGGACTGATATGGATTCAGGGCCACCACGACCGCAAGGCGCGAAAGACCGAGGGCTTCCACAACAAGAAGGGCGGCCTGTCCTACAAGTTCGACGGCCTGAACCTCAAGACCGGCGAGGTCAGCCGGTCCTTCCTGGCTCCGGTCATGCTGCAGTACGCGTGCTATCCCCACTACGCCACCGACCGATTCCACCTAGGCATCCGCCCGGTCTACTTCACCGAGTGGAAGACCGCGAAGGTTACCCGGTTCGAGGCTACCCGCCAGGCCTGCCAGAGCAATTGTGGACTGGGGTACGGGATGTTCTACGGGCTCTACACGGCCAGCACGATGTGCAACTGCATCAGGCCGGCGATGTCGGGCGTCAGCGCCTTCACCAGCGACGGCAAGACGATCAACGGTGAGGTGCCCATTGATGGCCAAGGCAGGCTGGTCAAGGGTCTCGCGGCGGCTCCCGAATCGGCCTCGGCGCCGGACAGTGGCGACTGGCCCATGTATCGCCGCGACATGCGTCGCGCCGCCGCCGTCGCGGCCGAGATCCCGGCCAGGCAACTGGCCGTCGCGTGGCGCAGGCCGCTCCTGCCGGCTGGGAGCGCCGCAGCCGGCAAGGCCAATGCCCTGCGGAGCGACTGGACCCTCAACGAGGTTTGCAGCGACTCGATAACCCAGGCGACCGTGGCTGAGGGCAAGGTGTTCGTCTCGCTCACACACACGCGGCAGATCGTTGCGATGGGCCAGAAGGATGGCAAAGTGGCCTGGAAGTTCCGCGCGCCGGCCCGGGTGGACGCGCCCCCGACCATCCACAAGGGCCTGTGTCTGTTCGGCTGCAATGACGGCTGGGTGTATTGCCTGCGGGCCGACAACGGCAAGCTCGTGTGGCGTTTCCGTGCCGCTCCGGCCCATCGGCGCGTGGTGGCCTACGGCCAGGTCGAATCCGCCTGGCCGGTTCTGGGCGGCGTGCTGGTTGTGGGAGACCGAGCCTGCGTTATCGCCGGCAGGACGACCGAGACCGACGGCGGGCTGTATGTCCACGCCCTGGATGTGAAGACGGGCAAGCCGCTGTGGAGCAAGCGTTGCGTCAAGCCCGACGACGGTGCCATCGGCGGCTGGAACCTGCGGGGCATGGGGCGTGATTACGTCGGCCCGGCGGACGTTCTGGTCAGCAACGGCGCGATGGTGGGCATCGCCGGCCACCGCGGCGGGTGCTTCAGCCTCGAGAGCGGACGCAAGGCCTCCAGCGGGTCGCTGCCGCACTTCGGATGGAATCGCTCACAGCACGCCCAGGTCATGAAGACCCAGTATCCGCCGATGGCGACGGCGCGAGGCCAGGCTTGCAGGCCCACTGCTTACAGGGACAGGAAGACCAAGAAGAGGCACTACTTCATCTCCATGCTTGGCAGGGGCGGCTGGAAGATCGAATTGCCCGTGCCGAAGCTGCTTGACGCCGTGGCCATCGCCGGCGGGACCGTCATGGCGGCCGTCTCCGATGGCCCCAACGCCGCCGCCGGTGAGCTGCGGCTGCTCTCAGTCAAGGATGGCAGTGTGCTGGCCACGCACACGCTGCCGGCCGCACCGGCCTTCGATGGCGTGTCCGTCGCCGGCGGGAAGGTGTACGTCGCCCTCCAGGATGGCAGTATCATGTGCTTCGGCGCGAAGTGAGGTGACGGGCCGGGGCTGAGTCATCGGCCGGAGCAGGTGCTATGGCGCCAGCGACTCGGCCCGCGAGATCATCGCGGCCATGCCGTACGTGCAGAAGTTCAGCCGGAAGACGCGCGTGTACATGACCGAATGGCACGTGGGGTACGCCCGGCTGTACCAGTCGATCGGCAAGATGCTGAAGGGCGAGCGCCGCCGCCGAGCTGGGCTTCGAGGGCGTGGAGATAATGGGTAAGCGCCCGCACCTGTCCCCGATGGACTATTCGCTGGACGACTGCAAGCGGCTGCGGGAGCGGCTGGAGGAGAAGGCTTTGGCCGCCTACACGAGCTTCACCGGCGGGATGGAATCGGCCGAGGTGCCCTTCGTGGAGATGCAACTGGCCCACGTGGAGGGCCTGGCCAGGCGGGCGCAGGCAATGGGCGGCGACCTGATCCGCATCTTCGCCGCCTACGAGCGTGACGGCGGACCCCCAGGGGGCCGGAAGCTCCGCGATGTTGACAACGGAACCGATGACTCCGGTCCCCCGACCGGACAGGGCGACGAGCCGGCGAATCATTGAAGGGAGAGTGTCAGCATGCTCCGAGGGCATTGGCATTTCGCTGTCTTGCGTCTTCTCTGGGCCGTAGCCGTTGCCGGCTGCCCCGCGGCCGCGTGGTCCGCGGATCTGGCTAAGCCTTCCTTCAATAGCGAGCCGCGCGTCACCGTCGACGGTGACAGCGTGCGGATCACGTTCAGCGTGACCCGACCCACGGACGTGGCGGTCAGCATTCGTAAGGACGGGTACGTCGTGCGCCACCTCGCCGCCGGGGTGTTGGGCAAGACGCCGCCGGCGCCGCTGAAGCCGAGCCTCCGCCAGTCGCTGGTTTGGGACGGCAAGGACGACGCGGGCAGGCTGGTGGACCCGACCGGCTGCAAGGTCCGCGTCTGCCTGGGTCTGGAACCGACCTTCGACCGGATCCTCGGCTGGAAGGGCGAGGCCATCGGTGAGGCGATCCCCGGCCTGGCCGTGGACGAGAAGGGCCACCTCTACGTCCTCAACAGCGGCGGCAAGAAACCCACGCGGATCTACGTGCTGAACCGGCAGGGCAAGTATCTCAAGACCATCCTGCCGTATCCCGGCAACCTGCCTTACGAGAAGGTCAAGGTCCTGCCGCACCTGAAACTCCACGGCGGCCAGACAGTCCCCGTCATACGCCAGCCGGTCTGCTTCACCTGCTATCCGGACATGGACGGCGTGGGCGGCCCGGGCCAGTTCAACCTGCCCCAGCAGACCATGACCACCGTCGCAGACCAACTGGTCATGAGCAACCCTTGGGCCGGCCGGGCGCCCTCACGCGTGACCAACCGCCGACTGCTGATCATCAATAAGGACGGCAGCATCCCCGAGAACTACCTGGGCCCCTTCCTGGCCGGAGGCAAGGCGTCGGGCCGCGTTCGGCTGGCGGCCGCGGCGGACCGGAAGACCGTTTTCGTCACCGGATTGGCCGGCAAGGGCGGCAAGCCTCTTCACGCCATCTACCAGGTGGGCCTCGACGAGAAGGGCCCGGCGAAGCTCTACCTCGGTCAGGCGGACCAGGCCGGCAGCGATGAGAAGCATTTCGACACGCCGCGCGGCTTGGCGGTCGACCGATTCGGCAACCTGTACGTCTCGGACTGGGGCAACAACCGGATTGCTGCCTTCGCGCCGGACGGCAGATTCCTCGGTCAGGTGGCCGTGGACCAGCCGGGGCAGTTGGCCGTTCACCAGCGCACCTGCGCGCTCTACGTGATGAAAGTGGGAAAATCGGAACTGACGCCGTCCGCCGTGCGCAAACTAGCGCCGCTGGTGTCGGCCGACGGCAAGTGGGCCGGCGGAGGAGAGCAGCAGGGCGCCCTCAAACTGCGCTACGGCGACTCGACGCTCGCCGTGGACGGCACCGCCGAGCCGACCGTCATCTGGATCGGACACCGGTTCGGGACGCCCTCCCTGTTCCGCGTCGAGGAAAAGCAGGGACGATTCTCCAAGCCCAAACCCACCGTGCCCAAGGACGACCCGTCGCTGCTGATCGGCGGCTTCCTGGCCGTGGACGGCCGGCGAGAGGAAGTCTACTCCCAGGTCCACGCCGGGCCCGCCAGTTGGGAGAGTTGGCCGGGCACCTACAAGAGCGCCAGCCGATGGGTGCGGATCAACGGGCGGACCGGCAGCATCAGCCGCGTCAAGATCGCGGGGACGGAGGTAGCCGTCGGGCCGGAGGGATACCTCTACGTCCACTGCCGGGGGCAGTTGGCTCGCTTCGACCGTGACGGCAAAGCCGCCCCCTTTCCCTCCACCGGCACGAACGTCCTGACCAGGAGCAGCCGTCGCAAGAACGGAAACATCGAGGTGGACAGCCCCTTCGCCCTGCTGCACGGCCCCAGCGGCCATTGCGTGGGTCCGGACGGCAAGGTCTATGTCATGTACCCGCACATCAGCGGAACGTACAAGGCAGACTGCTCCGTGGTCGACGTGTACGGTCCGGACGGCAAGATTCGGAAGAAGGCCCTGGTGCGCTGCGGTCCCGACGCCGAGGGCATCCAGGTCGACGCCCGGGGCAACATCTATGTGGCCGACAACATCAAGCCCAGGACGGCCGTATACCCCCCCGAGCTGGCGGGCCTGATCCCGAAGACCAGGACCTGGACACACGGCGTCAACTGGTACGGGTGGTACGGGAGCGTCCTGAAGTTCCCGCCGACCGGCGGCACGGCCTGGGGGCCGACTGGCACGCCGCACACCAGCTCGTGGGGCGAAGCGCGGTTCACCGTCAAGGTCGACGGCGCGCGCTGGGTGCACGCCGGCATCTACCCCATGCCGGGTGGGTCGGTGTGGCTGGGGTGTAGTTGCTTCGGGCCGCGGTTCGGCGTGGACGGCTTCGGCCGGACGTTCATGCCCGATGTCGCCACCTTCTCGGTGCGCGTCATCGACACCAACGGTAACCCCATCATCCGGTTCGGTGGCTATGGGAACATGGACGCGCAGGGCCCCCAAAGCGCGATCCCCACGCCGGCGATCGCTTTCGCCTGGCCGCAGTACGTCGCGGTCTCCGAGGAGGCGGCTTACATCGCCGATGTCATCAACCGGAGGATTGTCCGCGTGAAGCTCAACTACGCCGTGGAGAAGATGGCCGCCATCGAGTGACCCGTCCTCACCGGAATCAAAGGCATGCTAAGGAGCGCCGCCGTGAGAAACGCTGTGACCGTCGTCCTGGCCGTGCTGCTGGGGCCGATCGTTGTGTGCGCCGAGACGGCCGGGGAGTCCGTCCTGAAGGAGCTGCGGGAGCTGGCGGCGGGTCCGTTCCGGGCGGCGATCAGGGGCTGGACGCGGGCGGCGGACCCCCTTGCCGGCAGCTTCTCGGGAGCCCCCAAGCCGGATGAGGCCCGGGCCGGAATCGTCATCTACAACCGACCTTGGATCGTCTACACGACCGCCCGAAGCACCCCCTCGCAGGCCGAGCGGGACGCCGCCTTCTCCTGTCGAGCCGCGCCCGGGGAGATCGAGCCGATCAGTATCAGCGCCTACTGCCTGTCGGACGTCTCGAAGATCCGGGGCCGCATCAGCGATCTGAAGGGCCCGGGCACGATCCCCGCCTCCAGCGCAACCGTCTACAGCGTTTACCAGGTGCCCATGCCGTGGACCTGGAGGCCGAGCGTCAAGAGCGCCCGGCGGGCCCGCACGTGGGACCGCGTGCCTAACCTCATGCTGGACGTTCCCGGCGGCCTGCCCGGCAGGGCGAAGGAATCCCGACAGCTCATTTTCGACCTGGCGGTGCCCGCCAGCGCCAAGCCCGGCACGTACAAGGGGCAGATCACGGTCGAAACCGACAGAGGCCGCGTCGTTCGCGAGGTCCGCGTCACGGTGCTGCCGTTCAAGCTCCACCAGGCCCACAAGGAGTGGCAGCGCGGGATGTTCGGCATCCCGCGAAATGCCGCGGACGCCCGCTTCCAGGTCCGCTGGGGCCTCAACAGCCTGGCGCCCTGGTGGCACAAGGCCCACGTGCTGTTCGGCACCACCCACGGCCTCTGCAATGCCGACGGGGACATGTTGCTCGTGAAGAAGGGCCGCGAGGAGAGAATGCTCGGGCCCGTCCTGGACCGGGCCCGGAAGGCCGGCTTCAAGAGTTGGGTGTACTTCCTGATGGACCGGGGCTTCGGCAACGCGGTCCGGGGTTGGTGGGGGGTCAAGGACTATCCGAGCGAGGAGTACCGAGCCGCCTACAAGAAGACCGTGGAAGCCCTGCTGAAGTCTCTGAAGGACGCCGGTTATCCCGAGCCCATCCTCGTCGCCAACGACGAGCCCACCAGCCGGGAGTACGACACCGAACGGATCTTCAAGGAAATGAAGTGGATCGACGAGGTCGGTGGCAGGAACTACGCCGTCGTCTACCGCAAGACCGACCCCGAGCGGTTTGCCGGCAAGCCCTACTTTCACATGTGGGTGTCGAACAATCCCAGCCCGGCAAAGCTGGCGGCCGCCCGGAAGAGCAGGTGCAGCCTGGCGACCTACCGCGGGGGTCACTGGCAGCGGAAGATCGCGGAAGTCCGCTTTCACTTCGGCTGCAAGTCCTTCTGGTTCGATGCGCCGTTGACGTTCAGTTGGGCCCACGACTGGGACTATGGCGCCGGCGACGGGGTCGATCGCTTCAACGACTTCGCCGGCGGCGGCGAAGGCGGCCGTCACACCAGTGTCTTCTTCGACAAGCGAGGCCGACCGGTCCCGACGCTCAGCATGCTGGCCATTCGTGAGGCCATTGATGACCGCCTCTACATGGAGACGCTTCGCAAGACAGGCCAAGCCACCGAGTTCATCAAGCGAATGAAGGCGCACATCCTGGAGCGGTTCACGCCGGCGGGGCCATATCGGTACCAGGACCTTCCCAGGTCGGCCGACCCGTGGACGTATTGCCAAGCCGTGCAGACGGTCGACAACCATAGGCCCGTCTTCATGGACCGCTGGCGCGAGGCAATCATCACGGAATTGCTGCGCGTCGACAGCGGCGTGGGGCCGGGAGGGAAGTAAGCTGAGGACCCGCGCCACAGATAACCGCCCGAGCCGACCTCTCAAGACCCGTCGGCAGCCCCGGTTGCGCCGTCCATCCGCTCGAGCCCGCCGATGGCCGGCAGGCCCTCGCGGAGACGTCGGGGGTCTTCATGGCGACGCTGATGGCCGAGCTCCAGGCGCGCGGGATCGAGATCCCTTTCCTGCAAGTGCGGGACTCGTCGCCTGAGGCCCTGAAGGAAGACCTCGCCCGCATCAAGGAGCTTCTCGGGCGTTCTTAGGGCCCGCCAAGCCTGAACCTGCGGACGGCACAGGCCCTCGACCTGTCGGCCTCCCGCCTGGCGTCTCAGCGACCTTGCCATATGACGGCGGGCGCGCTCTAGTGGTGCGGGAGGATCGGGACCCCCCGGTCGGCCGGAATCTGGGAGCGAATAGGGAGCGTCGGGCTTCCGCGACTTGCCGCATTCTGCCGCGCTGGCGGTTCCGCCTAATCCCATAACTCCCCTTAGATTAGTTCGTTACGTCATTTCCCCGATCGCGTCTCATAACGCGGAGGTCGCGGGTTCGAATCCCGCCCCCGCTAGGGGGCGCGCTCGCTACCGCTTCACATCAGAACGGCATTCTGGGCGAAGTTCGAAGCTGCCGCATAAGTCGAATCAGGAATTGATGTTACACTTGGTCTGTGGACCGGCTGTAACCTTTCCGGCCCCTGCTGCGTATAACAGGATGAGCCCTCGGACCCCATGAAGAAAGGAAAGACATGTTCACCAAGCAAACCGTATTGATCGCCGCCTGTCTCGGTCTCTTGCTGTTCTCGCCGCTCCTGGCCAACCCGCTGGATAAGGAGCAGGTTTCCGCTCGCGCCAAGTGGGTGCTCCACGCCGACATGGAAGCCTTTCTGGCTTCCAAGACCGGCGGCTTCATCCTGGCCGAGTTCAAGAAGAGCGGACTGCATAAGTGGATGGTCGTCGTGAAGAACGCCGTCGGCATCGACCCGAGCAAGGACCTCAAGGGTGTCACCGTCTACGGCGTGGGTTTCGAGAAGGACAACGGCATTGCCTTAATCCGCGCAACGATGGAACAGGACAAGCTGCTGGCCCTGCTGAAGACCAACGAGGCGTACCGGGAATCGAAGTACGGCGACCACGTCATTCACCAATGGACGGACAAGGCCAAGGGGGACAAGCCGGGGGAAATGAAATTCGGCTGCTTCCACCGGGCGGACCTGGCGGCTGTGGCTCCGAGCCTGGCCATGCTCAAGCTGGCCCTGGACGTCCTGGACAAGAAGGCCGACAGCCTGGACAAGGTCAGCGAGTCCAAGCTGCTGCCGGCGCCCGCCAAGGGCATTTTCCTGGCGGCCGCCATAGTCGACCTGCCCCAGGCCGCCAAGCAGGATCCAAAGGCGGCCGTCTTGGCCCTGATCAGCTCCGCCAGGTTCCAGGTGGGCGAGAGCGAGGACAAGGTCTTCGTGCGCCTGGCCGTCACGGCCAAGACGCCGCGGATCGCCACCGATCTGCGCAAGATGGCGGAGGGGTTCCTCGCCTTTCTGGACATTGCCAAGCAGATCGAGGAAAATGGTAAGCCAGTCCTTCCGTCCGAGATGGCGGCGGTGCTGAAGGGCGTTTCGGTAACCGTCAAGGACCGTACCGTCGAGGCGAATGTCCGGTCCGGTACCAGCGACGTGATCTCCCTGCTGCAGTGGATGATCAAGCACAAGAAGGCAGCCGCCAAAGCGGCGTCAGTGACTGCTGCTGAACCCGCACAGTAGGAATGAAGGTTCTGAATCGTTGGCTTGGAACCTAGCGGTAGTTTTATTCGCTGCGCCGACAGAACCGGCCAAGAAGTGAATTGTCGCCGATCGAAGTCAATCTGCGCAACATGGGCGAGCAGGAACTTCTCTCCGAAGTGGAGAGAGGCTCTTCCGCTTCCTTTGGTGTGCTGGCGGAGCGGTACCGTCACCGCTTGCTGCGGTACCTCGCCGCCAAGAAGCTCCCGCCAGCCGACGCCGAAGACGTCGCCCAGGAGACCCTCGCCAGGGCATACGCCCGGATCAGCACCTACGATCGCGCTCGGCCGTTTTCGGCGTGGCTGTTCACGATCGCGGCCCGCCTCACGGCAAGCCACTGGCGGACGAGACGCCCGCAGGTTGCCGCCGGTGATCTGAACCCCTCCGACCCGGCCGCGAGCGATCCTGCGGTGCAGGCTGCGCAGGCAGATGAGCGAAGGCACCTCTGGGTCGAGGCCCGAAGCGCGCTTTCGCAGAGCCAATACACGGCCTTATGGCTGCGATACGCGGAAGAGAAGTCGGTGAAACAGGTTGCGCAGGCCATGAGGATCACGACGATCCACGTGAAGGTGCTGCTGCATCGAGCAAGGAAGAGGCTGCTCGCCTCCGCCGGGTTCGCCAAGTTCCACCCCGCGGCCCGATCGACGGGGCAAGCCCCCAAGCGAGGTGTTACATGAGATGCTTCTTCTACCAATGGATGATCTCGCGGGCGTTGGACTCCGGCGGGCGCCTGCCGCTGCGGCACATGCGAAAGTGCGAGCCGTGTCGCCTGTTCCACCGACGAAGTGTACTGTTGGAGCATACGCTACGGGCGGAGGCGGAGGCCTTTGCCGCCCGGCCGGGCCGGCAGACTGGGCCGGCCACGCTTCCGATTTACGCGGGCCCGTTAGGACGAAGCGGCCTGCGCCTGACGGCGGGCATCGCCGCGGCTGCCGCTGCCGCCTGCGTCGTCGTCGCGCTGCTGATTGCGTCCAGCGATCATCCCGCCAAGACCGTTGTACTGCGGCCTGCCCCCAAGCCGGGCCAGGTCGTCGCTTCGATCCCCGGCCCTTCCCTCCTGTCCGAGGTAACCGGGCACGTTGAGTCGTTTGCAGACGTGGCGAAGGAACCGCTGCTCCGCCAAATCCGGAACACATCCGACACCGCCATGGAAGCGGGCAAGACGTTGATATTCTGCCTCGCCATCGATCTGCCGGCCTCGGAGGACGAGCGGGGACGGAAACGCCAGTTGCGAAGTGGAGATCCGGACCGCAGTTCATCCCGGGTGCCGAGATAAGGGTCTTCCTCAGGCCGGATGCAGCGCCGCCGCGGGCGGAGGGCGCCCGTGAGATTCCAAGGCCTCTCCCGCGCTCACGGCCGGTAGTCCCACCGTGTGGGCTCGCCCTGC
>CBFCZU010000055.1:0-19458 GCA_965602635.1 uncultured Planctomycetales bacterium
GCAGGCCGGGGCCAGGTCGCCAAGCGAGGATAACACGGGGATCGTATCAGTGCGCAGCCGCGAGGCCCCTGGCGGGCCCGGATGCCCCCGTTCCGCGGCTTCGCGGCACACTGCGCGAAGGGGCGGCGCGGCTTGCCGGGAACGCCGTGCGGCCCGGGATCGCTTGGGGGCATCACAACGCGCGAGCCCGCGGTCGGCAGACGCCGTCCGCTCGCCCGAAGAGGACGGCCGCCAATCTGGCGGGCCGGTCGCAGGTTGGAGGGAACTGCCGGTTTGACGGAGAGCCGTCGCCCCTTGTCTGTCACGAGGAACGATACTCCCTGGGGACAACCGGCACTCGGCCGTCCCCAGGGAGAACAACCAACCGATCTGTCTCTAACCGCTTTGCTTGGCCAACTGCCCGGCGTCGAGGCCTGCTTGCCGCCGGCAAGCCGCCCCGCGTCACGCCCGTCGCTTCTTGACCCAGCCGACCAGGCCGACGCCGATCATCCCCAGCACCACCGCGCCGGGGGCAGGGATGGCCACGTTCGATACCTCCGCGACGAAGTCCTGGTAATCCAAATCCGAGCCATCCTCGAACGCAAGGACGTACGTAGGCTCTGTCGGCGTGTAGTAGCCGAGCGCAGGATTGCCCGGCGTGTTCAGTATGCCGCTGATACGGAACGAAATCATCCTGTCGCTGCCGCCGTTGAGAGCCTGCCGGCTGTACGACCCGGGCACCACCCAGACGAAGGCGTCGCTGTTTGGTATGACGTCGATCGAGCCGGTCTCGCCCACGGTGTCGAGGTCCCCACCCCCCGAACCGCCGATCCAGGTGACGGGAAGACCGTCGCCCTCGTCCGTGGCGTAGCCCAATTTCAGGTTGGCGCTTGTGTAAATCGCCTTAACCTGGATCCCGCCATCCAAGTCCCACCAGAACTGATCATCCTTGTTCGACGGCACGTTGTAGTCGTCGATGCGCGTCCAATGCGTGCCGTAGTGGTAATCGAGGATGTCTCCCGCCCCAACCGTGTTGTCGCCTCCCGGGTTGGCGGGATTGTCCGACAGCCCCGAATGCAAGTCCCACTCGACACCGTAGCTGGAAGACGCCCCGTAGGACGTGTTGTACACGGGCGTCGTGAAATCCGCCAGCGCCGGACTGGCCAGGAGGGCCAGCAACGCCGCGGCTGTGAATGCTCTTTTCATCGGTCTTTCCTTTCTCGGCCCTCCGGCAGACGTGCGCCGGATCGGGCCGTGTGTTCCTGAATGGCTCGGCCCGGCCGCCCCTCGCGCCCCAGGCGGGGCGCGAGGGACAGCCGCCGGTTCTTGCTCAGAGGCGTCGCTTCTTGATCCAGCCGACCAGGCCGACGCCGATCATCCCCAGCACCACCGCGCCGGGGGCGGGGATGGGATTGGCGCCTTCGACCAAAACGACCATGTCCTGGTAGTCGTGATCACTCCCGGGATCGAAGCAGATGACGTAGGCCTCGTCACCCGCCGTCTTCAGGTCCACGAATGCCCCCGACGTTGTATTCCAGTACTTGATGCCGAGGCCGCTGACGTCGAACGTTACCATGCGGTCCTTGACACCGTCAGAGAACGGGACATTGAGCGCATCTCGGCTCCATGCCAACATGTTCTTGGCCTCGTCACCCAGGATGAAGTACGGGGGCGAAGTGGCAACGTTGAACGTCTTTGCTTGCCCAAGGGTGCCGAAGCTAACGCCGGGCTTGTTCCGCGGCAGCGTCCCACCGGCAAGGTCCGTGTCCCACACCAAATCCTGGGAGTTCCTGTCCATCGGATTGGCCCCACCCCCCCAGTAGAGGGCGGTTGCCGTGACCGTGACCATGCCGTCTTCCCAGAGCTGGTCGATGCCATCCCCTGGGCTCCAGGTTCCGGCAGCGTTGTCATGTATGCGCCGCCCACTTGTGTTGCTGTTCAGGGCAGCCGTGGAAGTCCACCCGCTGCCGCCCAGTGGTGCGACGGAATCCAGGACCTGCCACAGATCCGGTTCCGAAGCGGACCCGGCCTTGATGGTGCTGTAGTCCGCCAGCGCCGGCGTGGCCAGGAGGGCCAGCAGCGCGGCGGCCGTGAATGCTCTTTTCATGGGTTCTTCCTTTCTCGGCCCTCCGGCCGAAGCCGGCCGGATCAGGCCGTGTGTTCCTGAATGACTCGGCCCGGCTGCCCCTCGCGCCCCAAGCGGAGCGCGAGGGACAGCCCAAGCCGTCTGTTGCTTACGCTCCTCGCTTGCGGACCCAGCCGACCAGACCGACGCCAATCATCCCCAGCACCACGGCGCCGGGGGCGGGCAGGGGGCTGATGGACTCCACCAGCACCACCATGTCCGCGAAATCACCGTCGTCGGCATCCTCGAAAGCCACGATCCACTCGTTGGACGTGAACAAGCCGGGGTGCCAGGGCGGGATCGTCAACATCGTCTCCTCGTCGCCCCGGTAGACCAGGGCGGCCGGCCCGCCCGGGCCGTCCTTGAGGTACGCATCCACGTTTAGGCAGTCCTGTGTGTACCTGGTGTAGTCCAGGCTATCCGGGTTGCCGTCGGAGGTGTACACTTCCAGGTAGAACCCGAAGCGCAGGGGGCTCTCCGGGAATGTGCCGACCCAACTGCCGTTGACGAAGACCTTCCCATCGGCGGCGAAGCTGATGAGCCGCTGCGTGCCTTGGGCGACGTCTTCGTCGTAGATAGCAATCCTGTTGGTCGGGTCATAGTAGTCATAGAGCCCGAACCGGTTGTCGGCATAGGTCGCGTAACTGGCAACCTCGACCACCATCGTGGCAACGGACGCCCCGCTGCTGGTGTTGTGGAAGATGGCAAACGGGGACTGATCGTTCACCACGTCGATCCCGCCCCTGAGATCGCCGTTCTGGTCCCTCTGGGTCACGTCGTTCAACGCGTCCTGGAGGGCCGTCCCGGAGACCCCGACCGGGCGGACGTTCGTGATGTCCGCCTGCGCCAGCCGCAGTCCGATCGCGAAGGGCGTGATGAGGAGCGCAAGCACGTAACGCCTTGCGTTCTCCATGAGCTTCTCTCTTTCCTATGGGGCGGCTCGAGTGCCTCCCGCGCCCCAGCCGGGGCGCGAGAGACCGTCACTGCCGCCTGTTGCTATGCCCGTCGCTTGCGGACCCAGCCGACCATGCCGACGCCGATCATCCCCAGCACCACCGCGCCGGGGGCGGGGATCAGGTACAGCTGGTCCTGCGCGAGGTCGCCGTTGGTCTTCAGGGTCTGGATGATGCGGACGTTGCCGATGCCGGACCAGCTTGACGCGTCGTACGCGTCGTTCCAGTCGTCGATCGTGTCGACCTGCTCCTGCGTCAGTGTGATGTCCATGAAGCTGTTGTCTGCCACGAGCAGGCCGCCTTCGCCCTCGATATTCCAGATGAGTCTCTGCAGGGCGCCGGCGCACTGTGCACGACTAAGCTCATGGGCATTCGTGCCGCTGTAGGCGTACTCGGTCAGACTCCCGGTGGCAAACTGGTTATACAGGTACGCCGTCTTCGCAGCCAGGTCGTCGCCGGTTCCCGTGCCGCCCTTCCAGGCGTGAGACCCGGAACCGTACCCGCTGCCTGCCACGTCCTCTTCGCTGACCATCAGGTCCATCGGGCTGGCGACGAACTCGCCGGTTTCCACACAGAATGTCTGGAACGACTGGGAGCCTGTGGTACCGATTGCCTTCGCCTCGGCATCGTAGGCCGAGTTGCTGAGGAGGATGGTCGAGCCGTCCTTCTTCAGCGTGAACTCGCCGCCGCGGCCCTGGTAGTAACCTCCAACTCGGGTGTAGTACATGCGGTAGCCCGTGCCCGGGCCCTTGTCGCCCAGTCCGTCGAAGTTGTCCGCCAGGGCTGGCGTGGCTAGAACGGCGATGAGTGCCGTATATGCTAGGATCTTCTTCACGTGTATCTTCCTTTCCTTTTGGGTCTCGCGGAGGCCCGGCCGGGCGGGCCGGGCCGTCCCGCGGTTGCATCAACTCGTACTTACACCAGACGCTTCCGAGCCCACATGCCGATCGCGCCGAGGCCGATCAGCCCCAACACGATCGCGCCCGGGGCGGGGATCGCCTCCACCTCGGCCCGCGTGGGCTGCCACGGGTCGGAGTGGCCCACCCTGATGTCCCATCCCGATCCGCTCCATGCTGCGCGGGCCGATTCCAAGAGCGTCTCTCCTCCGAACGCCACGAAGTCGAAGGTCAGAGGCTCACTGCTGGTCTCGTCGAAACAGATGGACCAGGTCATGTTGGTCGTGCCGGGTCCATCCGCCCACGCCGCCGTAACCGGCGGGCCGTCTTCGCCACGGGTCGCCCAGCTGCCCCGGTTGAAGGACCGATGCGTCGGGCTAAGGAACGCGTCGTCCGCCGAGTACATCTGGACGGCGACCAGGTCGAAGGTACCGACGCCTGACTCTTGGAAGGCCTGACACCACGAGTCGCCCTCGACGGGCTCTCCGACGGCCACGAGGTCGGCCATCGCGGGGGCGGCCATCAACAAGGCCGCAGCCAGCATACTCAGTAGGTATCGCTTCATATCGCTCACTTCCTCCCCGGCTCTTCTTGGGCAGACATTGCGCCCACCCCCGAAGAGCCGTTGCGGACTAGACAAGGCGCTTCCTTGCCCACGTGCCGACGAAGCCCAGGCCCATCAGCCCGAGCAGAATCGCGCCGGGGGCGGGGATTACGATGTAGTCCTGATGATCCTCGTGGACCAGCGCCACAAGGCTCGGGCCAGGGGTCGCGCCAGAGCCGTCGACCTCGCCGAGCCACGAGTTGGCGAGGTCCTGTGTAGTCTGGGCGAGCCCCGTGACCATGAAGCTGTTGGACTTGTCGGCCTCGTCGCGACTCGTGACGTCCCAAGAGGCCTCGGCGTCTTCGTAGATGATCTCCCAGACGGCGGCCTGGAAGGCAGCGGCCTCCGTGGCGTCCATCCCGGGACCAACGCCGACGGCAGCGTCCACGTCGGCCCACAGCTCGCGGAGGTAATCGGCCTTGGCACCGCTCATGAAGCTGCCGCCGGGCCCCTCATCTTCCGGGGACTGCTCGAGTGTGCGGACGTCATAGGTCTTCCAGGCGGTCGTGGAGTAGTTGAACTCGATGCAGAAGCCCCAGGGTCTCAACTCACGGTAGCCGGTATCGTCGGAGTGCTCGAAGTCGTACTTCTGTCGGTAAAGACCCATGTAAACACTGATCCCGTTCTCGAAATTCCGACCGTAGATCGTGCCAGTCTGGCTCGGCGTGACGCCGGTGTGCGCCGTGCGCACCTTGCCCAGGACGTCCCCCATGGCGGGGGCAGCCACGAGCGCCACTAACGCCAAAAGGACTAGTGTCCGTTTCATCGCTTCCGTCTCCTTGCCCTGCCAACCCGGTCAGGCCACAGAACACAAGCTGTGCCTGTCACGGGAGCTAGCAGGGCCGTTTCCAAGTGATGCTGCATGCGAATCCGCCGCCATCGGCGGACCCACGACAGATCGGAGCTCAGGAAACCGGCGGAGGGCCGCGAATGGGCTCTACGGAGAGGAGGATTTGGGACTTGAAGAGCGCATCGCGCTCGATGTGGCGGGTGAAGTCAACACGTGGCCGTTCGGCCGGCTGGTCGAAGCAGCAGGCCGGCAGGCCGGGCGTCAGGTCCGGGTCGATCGGCGTGCTGTGACCGATCTGCGCCGGGCCGCCCGTGTGGAACCAGGCGGGGGCGTGGCTCAGGTGCATCCGCCGGGCGGACCGCCCGAGCTGCCAGAGCCCGAGGCTGCCCATCGCGCTGAGGAACAGCGCCAGACTGGACGGGGCGCCGGGGAGGACCTGGGCCTGGGGCGCCGGCTGGCCCTCGGCCGACAGGGCGCGGGCGGGCAGCCCGTCGCCGAAGCCCAGGACCCCCAGCTCATCAAAGGCGGCCGGCGAGGTCCGGTCGGCCCGTTGGGCCGGGGGAGGGACCGTGGGCGGCTGGGGCGCGACGAGATCCGCGCGCACGTGAGCGCCGGCGAACAGAAGCAGCGCACAGACCAAGATGACCTGCGGCCTCTTCAACGGATACGATCCTCTTTCCTTTTTCTGCAGCCCCTTGGCTGAGGACATGATTCTACACCCGAACGGCGGTCTGTCAAGCGCGAATCGGGCGGAACGACCGGTTTTTTTCGACAGCTCGCCGGAGCCGCTTTCACACTCATTTTCATGCCAACTTCTTTTTTGAGCTTCACTTAGGCGACCTCATCCACGAGGCGGGCGCCTTCACGGCAACCGGGCCGGTCAAGATTCTCGCTGGGGCGATACCACCGGCGTCAAGCGCCCGGCCGCCTCAGGTCGGGCGTCTCCGGAGCCAACCGACCAAGGCGACGCCGACCAATCCCAGCGCGGCGGCTCCCGGCGCGGGGATGCAGCCGGCGTACACGCCGTCCGTCGCGATGGACAGGAAGTCATCGGCATTGCACTCGACCTGGACCCGCGCCACGCCGGGCTCGGCGGGGCTGAAGGCGAACTCGCCGATGTACCAGTAGGACCAGTTGACGTCGTCGAAGAAGGCCGGCGGCGTGTATCCGACCGGCCAGTCGCCCTTGGCCATGAAGTACACGCCGGAGAAGTCCTCGCCTGCGGGATTCGTGATGCCTCCCCGGCAGCCGAAGAAGGTGAGCTTGGTGTCCTCGCCATCGGGGCCGCGGAACTGCCAGCATTCCTTCGTGGCGCCGAACGAGCTGTTCTTCTCGACGTCGACCCAATCGTCGTCGCTGGGAGGATCCGGCCCGCCCACGGGCCTGCCCTGGATGGGGCCGCCCAGGACGCCGGCGATGGTGACCTTCTTGTGGAAGTTCACCTGCAGGATCTTCTTGCTCCAGCCCTGGGGAGGGGGCTGAGGGGCTTGTCCGCCGCCGATCGGCCCGGCCTGCCCGACCGCCCCGCCCGGGCCCACGGCCACCTGTTGGCCCGGACACAGCCACAGGACATCCTGGGGCACGCCGTCCTCGAGTCGGTAGATCGGCAGGCAGTGCGTGTGGAGGGGATTGCCTTCGGCATCCTCCTCGTAGTAGTGCTGGATGAGTGTGACGTAGCCTTGGGCTTGATCGTCCCACTGCCGCGTGAAGGCGTACTTGAAGTCGTAGACGTCGGCTTCGGCCGCGATGGGCGCCGCCAACGCCACGGCCACGAACGCCGCCACGCAGATCATGGAGCGTCTGTCAGTCATTTCGTCTCTCCTTTCCGCCCCGTCGCACCTGCCGACGGGGCTCCGTCGGGCCACCCGGCCGACGCCGTGGGCCGGTCGGTCCCTGGGACCCGCGCCACCGGCGCGAGCCGGGCATCAGCCGAAGCGCTTCCGGACCCGCCCGATCATGCCCAGACCGATCAGGCCCAGCACGGCGGCTCCCGGGGCCGGGATGGCGAAGGTCTTGTAGCCGATCACGTCGAACGTCTCCCCGCTCTCGGACGTAAGCCGCCACCTGTCGTCCGTCAGGGAGCTGGTCCAGAACTCCATGTCCTCGAACGTCCAGGTCTGGTTCTCATCGTCCCACACGGCCCGATCCGTATCCGGGTCGTAGATTCGGAACGTGCCGTCCTCGGCCCATCCCGCCATCTGCGTCTCGTGTGCCAGGCCGCCTTCGCCCCTGAGGATGAGGCTGACCATGGAGCAGTCGTGGAGCTTCTGCTTCACCTCGTTCTGCTGCTGGCCGGTGAGGGGGTAGTTGGCCCCGTCGGCCACGTTGGCGTGTCCATCCGCCTTCCGACGGGGGTTCTCGTTGGGGTTCGTGCTGGTCTTCGGATCGGAGGTGTACCTGTTCATGTAGGCGATCTGCTGCGCGAGCCCCATGCCGGGATACGGGTCGTCCCCACCGCCGACCATGGCGGCGTAGTCGTCGCAGACCCACTCGAAGAACTCCCTCAGATCCGCGGCGTCCTTCGGGTTCCCGCCCGCGTCCTTCACCTTCCGGTACCCCGAGCCCCACAGCGCCGCGGCGGCATTGGCCATGCCGCAGGCGTTACGGTACTTCGGGTCGCTATCGAACCTGTAGCTCACCTCGTCTCCTTCCGTTACGACCGTCGGCTCGGCGAACTTGTCGCAGTCCACGGCATCGGCTTTCGCGTAGCTCGCCGGCAGATCGGCGAGAGCCCCTCCCGCGGCGCCGACGACAACGGCAGCAGCGACCGCTAGGGGACGCGCGACATCCCATCGTCCCATTGATTTCCGCACTGTCCATCCTCCTCACGATACGTTGTGGCGTGACAGGGGCTGCCTCGAGGCGCGCTGTCCCGCAGGTTCCCGACCGGGACAGACGCCGCGCGAGATCGACCGCAACCGGGCCGGAACCGGCAACCCGCGCGATAGCCGACACGCGGGAATCAGGCGAAGCGTTTCCGGACCCGCCCGATCATGCCCAGACCGATCATCCCCAGGACGACAGCCCCGGGGGCGGGGACGACGTCCGTGTCGGCTAGGAACTGCAGCGTCTGGCCCGAACCTAGCCCGCAGTCGTCCATGAATCGGATCCTCAGGAACCGGTACACGTCGAAGACCGGCACATCGGCCTCGGCGAGCATGACCGGCTCGTCGTATGTGGCCACGACGGCTACGTCGGGCAGGGCGCCGCAGCCCTCGAAGTTGCCGCCTTTCTCCGATCCCTCCGTGCCGGGGTCCGGGTCGCCACCCCAGGTTCGATCGAAGACAGTGTCGAGCTGCTCCTCGGGGGCGTCGTCGGGGCTTCCGTCCAGTTCCACTTCGCGAATGGCTTTGGCCGAGATGTTCATGAGCGTCCAGGGTTTGCCATACCAGTTCCACGTGTCCCCGGTCTGGCTCAGAAGCCAGCCGGTGCCGACGGCCTGGCCGCTGTCGTCGACGGTGGCCTCCCACGTAACCGCCTCGGAGGCGCCATCGGTGAAGGTCACCGTGACCCGCATTCCTGCCATGTCGGCGCCGCTGGCGACGTGCCCCCGGATCTCGTCGATCACGTGATAGGGCTCGTCCTGATCGAAGATGACGGACTCTGTGTAATCGGCCTGTGCGTTCGGCGCCAAGGGAGCGATCAACAGGCACAGCGCCGCGACGCCGATACAGCCGTTTCGTTTCGTAAGAGATCGCATGGTCCTCGTCCTTTTCCGTAGGCGCTTTGTATGGTCCCTGCCGCGCAGAGCCCCTTGTGTCACCCGTGCTGGGTATCCGGGGGTAGCTCGCGCGACCAGCAGGCTGCCCGGACAGACAGGGCGGTCCGCGGGATCGGCCGCGCGCCGGACGGTGGACTACCAGCCCCCAGGGCGCTGGCGAGGGGTCCGCGCCCGGAGATTCCGCAACGCCGGGACTTCCGGTAACGATTGCCCGCAAACATGCGCCCTCAATTCGCATGGCGTCGGCCTCGACGGATGGCCTTGTCCTCCCTGAGTGCGTGGTCGGCGATCCCTCTTGCTCCTGTGGCGAAAACCAAACTGAATCTTAGCGCGGCTGTCAAGTGGTTTCCAGTCTTTCGCTCGCTCGGTCTCAGAAGAATGGGCGCCAAGGCTGGGTCACGCGCCGCTCCGGGATGCGGCGAGCTGCCGGCGGCGCCGGTGGCCGTTCTTGCCGTTGCGGCCGGGGCGGCTGGCGTGCTTGCCCGGCGACGCCGCCTTGCCGTGACGTGCCGGCTGCGGCTCGGGGACGACCAGCTTCTTCATGATCCACAATTCCCACATAAGGAACAGGACAGCCAGGGGCATCATGGCATAGCCCAGCCAGTCATGGTAGAGATCAAACCAGGCCTTGCCGGCCTTCTCGCCGAGGACATAGAAGGCGATGGCCGTGGCACAAAGGCGGCCGATGTTGCAGGCGATCCCGACGGGGATGCTGGACAGGACAAGGACGGTCTTCTGCCAGCGCGGCCGAGCGACCAGGAAGGCCAGCGTGGCCGCGACGACGATGAAGGCCGTGAGCATGCGCATGCCGATGCATCCCTCGCTGACGTCGGCCGATACGCCGCCGATGGCGACCATGGTGTTGGAGCGGGTGACCGTGAGCCCGAAGAGGAAGACCTGCAGCAGAAACACGGCCCCGGAGATGGCTATCTCCTGGAGCGGCATCATGATCAGGTTGTGGACGCGACCGGGCAAGGGGAACATCAGGAAGAGGAACAGGAAGAGCCACTTGAGCCGCCAGACGACGCGCCGGCCGGCGATCAGCAGCACGGCCCCGACGGCGGAGAGGATCAGCGAGTAGCGATCGAGGGCTTCCTGGAGGAACGGCAGTGCATAGAGGTGGGCCAGTTGCGCGAGGAGAACGAGGCCCAGCCCCCACCAGCACGGCTTGATGGGGCAGCCCGAGAGGCGACCGCGGTCCAGCCAGAGCAGGTAGAGCGCCACGAACGGAACCAACACGCCGACGGAGTAGTTCTTACTGCTTTGCCAGTCCTTGACTAGCTGCCCGATCACGTCGCTGTAGCACCAGACGAGCGCGGCCAAGACAAGGCCCACGATGCCGACAGAGACAGCCAGCTCGGCGCGGGTCGTCCCGCTACCCGTTGCCGCGACCGCCTTGGTCTGGATGGTGCCCATTAGTCTAACCTCTCTTGTCCCTCTTGCGGTGCCCATCAGGTCCACCGGGCGAGGCGTCCGACGGCCTCGCATCCCCATCTCCCGGCTGCGTTTCCCCAGGCATCGCCGCCCGAACGTGCGTTGCCGAGGCGGTCGCAAAGTCCCGAACCCACGAGGCGACCTCTTCTCGGCTCGGCGAGAGCCTGGCGGCGGTCCAGGAGATCTGCACGTTGGCAACGTACTCGAACGAGGGCGGCAGGATGTTCCGGTGCCAGAAGCTCGTGTTCGGGTAGCTCTGTCCGTCGGCCAGGTAGTAGCTCAGGACGGTCTGGGTTCGCGGTCCCTTGGCGAAGTGGAAGACCGTGCAGCGCACCTTTGCGCCCTGCGCCGGAGCGATCTCGCCCTCCTGACGACCCGTAAGGGTCCAGCCTCCAAGGACATAACACGTGTCCACCTTGTGACGGATGAGCTTCCAGACGTTCGTGCCGCAGGCCATGTAGAGACGAACGCTCCGGTTGTCCCGCTGGTAGACGCGACTGAGGAACTGGTCCCAGTCCCTCTTGATCAGACTGCCGATGTCCTCCGGAACCTTGTCTTCGGTGCCCTGCCAACCGGCGATCGTGGAGGGCAGCTTGATCGGCCCGAGCGGGGCGCGGTCGCTGAGCCCCAGGTAGGCGCCCAAGGTCCGGTAACCTGCCCCGCCAGCGATCAACAGAGCGGTCGTGACCATGCAGGCAGAGAGGAACGCGCGGCGTCTTGAGTGCGGCGACATGTCTGTTCGAGCCTCCAGGTGCGGCCCCTCGCCGAGGCGCTTCACGCCACCGGCCAGGGCCCAGACGCGATCCGGGCCCCCGGGGCGCCGCCGATCGGTCCCTATGGGGATGAATGCGGCTGTCCGATCAGGATCCTGTGGGTAAGCGTCAGGTCGTTCTCGAAGGTAGAATGGCCGATCAGGGTGACGCTTGGGAGCTTGCGATGGTATCCCCGACTGACCCAGCCACCGATGGGATCCTCGCTTCCCTCCACGACGCGGACGGCCAGACGCGAGTCGAGCTCCAGGACTACGAAGCCGCAACTGGTGTCAATGCGGAAACGGCTTCGGTTGACGCGCAGCACACGACAGCTCTCCGCGGCGTGGAAGAACACGTCGGCTTCGTGCTGCGCGGCGGCGAGCAGTCTGTCTCGTACGACAAGACATCGCTTGGTTCGGTCAAGCTCCAGCACTCTCCGGTGCGTGACGGGATCGTGCAGACGGGCGTAGCCATCGTGCTCGCCGCAAACCGTGCCGCCGCCCGGCTGGGGCTGCCAACTGACACATTGCGCGGTTGCCTTCTGCCCCCACAGGAAGGGCCCTTCCATCACGGACTGGTCCTGCCCGTCGATCACGACGGTGTTGTGGGCGCGAGTGCTTCGGAAGTAGGTTCGCCAGCGGGGATGGCTGAAGTAGTCGTACGTGCCTGGATCGACGAGGACATCCTGGCCGAAGGCGCGAAGCGTGAAGCTCAAGGCATCTGCGTGACCGTGAGCCGCCAGTGGACCCATGCCCAGCGGACCGCAATCGAACACCACGCTGACCCGGTCGTGGCTGCCGCGTCGGCCCCACTGGAGCAGGTAGTACCCGCTGTCGGGCAGGCACCGCGAGGTCAATTCCTCTCCCTGCGCGTCTGGGATCGAGCAATACGCCGCCTCGCTCGCGCTGCCAAGCAGCCACCGAGCCGTCTCCGAGTACTCCCCGCTCCAGGCCTTGAAGTCAGGGCGGCCGTACAACACAGCGGCGGCGGACATCCATTCGCGATGGTCACGACCGTTGCGCCCCAGATCGAGGACATAGCCGTCGTCGCAATCCCCGAAGAAGGGCAGGTTTTGCCCCCCTTCGCTGAGGACCCCGACGAACTCGAACATCTTCTCCAGCCGCGACCAGTAGGCTCGGGGAAACTCCCGTCCACACGTTCTCGCGACGAGACCCGACACAAGGAACAACTGGGCCACGAAGAGCTGGTAGCCCAGCGCCTGTTCGCGCGAGCCTCCGTCCGCGAACGTCTGGGCGAGGATCTGCTCGCAGAGGATCTGCCAGCTCTCCGCCTGCCATCGCTGTGCGTTGTGCAAGGCCGGGAAGCAGCTCGTGGCAACGAAGACGCCAGCGGCCTCGCCAATCAGGTGGTTGTTCACCGACGACTTGCGGGCGTACTTTCTCGAGATGTCCCATACGTGGCGGTAGACTGATTGCATGAGCCTCCATTGGAGCCCGCGGTCAATTGCCATCGACTCGCGGATCATGTCCACCGTCCAGGCCCAGTTGATCAGGCGTATGCCCAACTCCAGGGGGCTCCGCCAGTTCATGCCGATGCCGTACGGGCAGGCGTCCAGCCAGCTATCCACCTGGGCGGCGATCGCACGGGCATACCGCGTATCGCCGGTGGCCCGGTATGCCCGGGCCAACACGACCAGATGGTGATGACGGTTCGGTTCCCAGACGAACTTGCAGTCGCCTGTAACGTCAGGATCCCGGTAATCGATGCCGGCTGAGAACCTCAACGGGGCCGGTCTCCCGGTCTTGTGATCCCTGTTCCAGTCAATGGGAGTGCCAAGGTGCCTGTCCTCAAGGTCGAAGAGCGACAGCCTGTGCGCTGCGATGGCGTCGGCCCGACGCAGCAGCTCGGCGCGCCATTCTCCGGATTTCGTTCCCGGGCGCGCGGAAGCCCATTGCCCTACTTCCAGGTCGCAGAGCCTGATGGAGCCGGACCCGAGCCCTGCGCCGTCCTCATGCACGAGCTTCCGAAGCGGCAAGGGCCTCTGGCGCCGGCTCACGAGCACGCCGTCAACCACATCGCGCAGGCCCGATCGGGCCCGCCATCCCACCTCACTCGCAGACATGGCCCGCAATCGCCGGAGATACCATCGGAAGCTCTGCATCACTCACCTACGCCAGAAGCAGAAGCATCGCACCACGTTCCCGCTGGCCTCCGCGCCGGCAGCAGCGCCCGCGCTCGTTCAATCTCTCCGAACCCAAATGGACTCATCCGCTACCGTGCCTACCACTGCCTGCCCACCCGGCCAGTCTCCTCATCTCAAGTAGCCGCAAGACCTGCGCCACGCCGTGTGGCCATCTTCTGCTCCACATAGATGGCTTTTCCCCGCGCGGTGAGACGGATTGAGTCCACGATCTCGGTTCGGATCGCGATCCGTCCCTCGAGCTTCTCGTCGAGGCGCCGGACGATCTGCTCCCGCTCCTCATCACGGAACGCCTCTGCAGGGACGATCCGAAGGACGGCCCGACCGGGCGTGTCCTGGTAGAATTGGAACTGTCGAACCCGAAGGAAGGTGTCGTCGTGCATGTTCACCGCCGCCCACGGGATCTCGGAGCCGTCCGCGGCCAGGAGCACCTCCTGGGTTCGGTGCCCATGGATGTCCCGGATGATCACGTGTTGCCGCCCGCAGGACTCGCAGCGATCAGCAACATATGTTGCGAAGTCCCCCGTGCGATACCGGATAAAGGGCACGACAGTGTTGATGAAGCCCGTCCCGACGATTTCTCCGCGCTGCCCCGGCGTTGTGACCGGCCGGTCGCACTCGTCCAGCAACTCGAAGTAACCGTAGGTCGGCCAGACGTGGTAGTCGCTGGAGTGCTCGCATTCCGCCGCAAGGACGAGCTTCTCGGAGTGTCCGTAGCAGGAGAAGTACCGGCAGCCGAATGTGTTCTCCACCACCTCGCGCTGCCGAGGATAAACCCTTTCCGATTCGGCAATGATGCCCTGAATGTTGACCGGCGGCTGCACGCCAGTTCGCCGGATGAACTTCGCCAGCGCTGCCACCGTCGACGGGTAGACGTGCAGGAAGCACGTCCCGATCGTGCCAATGTGATCCAAGTACCGTCGGAGGTCCTCGTCGGACATGAAGAAGCTGCTGTAGTGATGGTGATGGAGGATTGGGTCATACTCGTGGCGCAGGCCGTTTCGGCGCTGCCTCACGGGCCGCCCGCGCAGCACCGCCATCGGCATGCCAAGTCGGTAGCCCACTCGTCGCCAGGTCTGCGTCAGATACGCGTACTCGATGGCCGATCGTTCGCGCCCCATGTAGAAGAAGAGCGGCTCTCCGCCCGTCCCACCCGTCGAGCAGTAGTCGACGCTCCGGTGGCTCGTCGGCCGGGCGCACATCTCCTCAACGTGCGAGCGAATCGTGCCTCGATCGATGATCGGCAGCCTCGACAGGTCATCGATCGAGCGCAGGTCGTCCGGCCTGAAACCAACCGAGTCGAACACGCGCCGGTAGTAAGCCGTGTTCTCGTAGGCCAACCTGACAATGCCCCGAAGTTGTCCCAACTGATACTCCCGGGCCTCCTCGGACGACCACCACTCCTGCGCCTTCACTAGGCCTTCATGGTGACGAAATGCCCTTCCCAGAAGCCAGGGCGCAGGGACCGGCCGGAGGAACACACTCGCCACAGCGCGTAGTGAGGCAGATAGGTTATCCCACGCGTTCTTGCGAGAGATCGCCTGTTTCATCCGCTTACCGCCCAATCTCGATATGCCCCTTCCAACCGAAGTGGGGCTTAAACCCTAGCATAGTACCGGCATATTCGCAGAGCCTGCGATTCATCGCCGGATCGTTCGATCGCACCTGCACGTCCCCATAGGTGAAGGGCGCCAGATTTGGGTCACCTAGAGACCTTGCGAGCAGGGGGATGCGCCGGTAGTCGAAGCCCATGATGCGAGCGGCCGCCAGGTCGACCGCCACCGCATTGCGGCCCGCCAGAACCACGCCGGCCGGCTTCGGGCACGGATCCAGTGGCCCGTTCCCCTCACCACCAACGATGCCATCGACGATCACCAGCGACTTCCTACTCGGCTGTCTACCAAGGCGGCCATTCGCCCCAGCTCGTAGGAAAGCCCGGTTCAGGTCAACGACCATCCGCCAGGTCGTGTCGTTGCCGTACCAATTGCCGGAACGGACACGATCCGTGTTGGTGTCTCCGAACATCCGCTTCCCTACCCTCTTCGCCAATCTCGCGAACTGCGGCCGAAGCGGCCCCACCAACGGAAACACACGCTTGAAGGCCTCGACCGCTCGGCGTTCGAGGCGATTCCTGAGCCGGTCGTCCGCGAACTGGTCGCCCCCTTGCGACGGCGTGCCCTGGCGATGATGCGGCAGCCAGTTCTTGTTGCCGTTGATCCCCACCAGATTCTTCATGGCAACCGTCAGGCCCGTCTTCTTGTGGGTCTTCAGCTTCGCCAGATTGATCACGCAGTCCGCTTCAAGAACTGTCCTTGAAAGAAGATACTCGTGGACGTTGTCGTGGTGGTGCTCCCGCAATTCGCCTGTGTCGTATTCCGCGCCGTAGAGCAGGTGACATAGGTCCCGCACCCCCATGAAGGCGGATTGGTCACCGAGATCCACCTTCACATAGCCGGCGGGATCGCCAGGAAGGGCATCATGCCCAACAATGACGCCGTCCAGCTTCCTTGCCTTCTCCGGACGCAGATCCACGACCTCCACCTCGAACCCGGCGTACCGACGGTAGAACTCACGGATCTCGTCAAGCCCGGCCATGGCGCACAGCGCCTGGAAGTCGGCGTCGTTCTGCGGCGCGTCCGCGATGACGATACGGCCCTGTCCTCGGAGAGCGACGTACACGTAGTCGAGCGTCGCGCGAATGATCGAACCGTGCGTGGTAAGGCACTCACCGTCACCTTCCTGTGTCTCTCGGAAATCACGGATGAAGTTCGGCTTCACGACAACCGTATCGCCAGGCGAGATCAGGTACCCAAACGGGTTCCACTCGCTATCCCCGAACCTGCCTACGTCGAGACCCAGTATCCGTAGCGCATCCCTCACACGGTCGTAGGCCGGATTGGTGCCAGCCGACTGTACCGGCTGGCCGAATGGGTACTCCGCATGCCTCGACGACGGTCCGTAGGGGGCGCTGCACCCATACCGTGATTTTCCGACTGCCACGCTCACGAGCCTGTCTGCGACCGCCTGGCCCATGCTAATCTTGAGGCCCTAGTCTCTGCGCCCCGCCGCGCTCAAGGACATCCTGCAGCGCATTCTGCCATTGCGCTGAGATCACCGCCACGCTGCACTTCTCCCTGGCTGCCTTCATTGCAGCCAGCGAACACCTCTGCCACAGATCGGGATCCCTCAGCAGCGAGGTGACCCTCGCTGCGTACTCACGTACGTTGTTCGGCTCAACCAAGTAGCCGTTCACGCCGTCGCGCACAAGCTCATCCAATTCGCCCACGTCGGGAACTACAGGAACGGCGCCGTTCGCCATCGCCTCTGCCATCGCGATCGATAGACCCTCCGACCGGGACGTCAGAACAAACACACGACAACGCTGCAGAACTCCCTCTACGTCCTTTCTTCTACCCATGAAGCGAAGCCGATCACTCACACCCAGTTCCGCCGCCCGAGCCCGCATCGCTTGTCTCCGGGGCCCGTCACCAACAACGACCCCGCGGACCGACGGCCTGGCATCCGCGACCGCCGCAACGACATCGACAAACTGCTCGGGTTGCTTGATAGGAGCCAGCCGGCCCAGGAATACCAAGTCTTCGTCTCTTCTGACGCTCGTCTTCGCTTCACACGGGCGCACGCTTCCCGTGATGATCGATACGGTCCCGTTGACGCCGTGGCCAGCTAGGAAGGCTTTGGCCGCCGCGCCGCGGACTACGACCAGGTCCATCTGCCCTATGACCCTCGCCGCCAGCGCCTCCAGGTACGCCGACGGATGCCCAAGTCTGCCTCTGCACCAGCAGTCGGAGTGGATACCGCCGCCGAGGATCTCGATAGGGCCCCCAGTCATCTGATAGCACGCGGGCCGTCCCAGCAGCCGGCCCGCGACCAGAGCGGCGCATCCCGCGGGAACGATGTGGTATCCCATATATGCGTCCGGCCTACACCGCAGCCCTGTGATGACCAGCCAGATCAGCTTGGCGACCGCCCTACTCACCACCTTCGCCAACCATCTCGGAGGACATGCGAATCGTACCCCCGGCATCGGATCCTCCGGCCGGTCTGCCACGACAATGACCTCCCCAATACCACACTGAGCCAACGGCGAGATGTGTGAAACATACCAGTTGGGATTGTGAAACGTCCCCGTCACGAGGATACGCCCCGTGCGCCGCCAGCGCCGCTGCCGGACGATCCGGGCCAATCCAGCTACCAAGAGGACCGCGCTATAGGCGAACGCAATGAAGCCATATGCCAGAACAGATATCACTCTGAGCGACTCTTCGCAAGGCCGTCAGCTGGGGACGGGCCCGGGGCGGCCCATCGCGGAACACGAAGCGACAACTGCTCTATAGACGTCCCGCGTTTTGCGGGCCACGTTGATGGGATGGAAGCGCTGGATGGCCTGCCGGCGCGCCTCCCGGCCCATGCGGACCCTGAGATCCTGATCCGCGAGGAGCCGGAGGAGGCGATCAGTGATCTGGGCCGTATCTTCTGGGTCGATCAGGAAGCCGCTCTTCCCTTCATCGAGCATGTACGGCATACCACAGCGGTTCGCTGCAATGACGGGCATGCCGGTCGCCATCGCCTCGGCGATGGCCATCGGTGAATTCTCCTGGCGCGAAGGCAGCAGGAACACACTAGCACGTGCGAGCTGGCACGTCAGCTCTTCCTGGGCGACGTGTCCCACGAACTCAATGCGATCGGACAGCCCATTCTCCTCGGTGTACTGCCGGACGCACCGAGCGTAGTCCTCGTCGGCCACGGCGCCCGCCACCACCAGAATTGCTTCGCGTCTTGCGTCGAGGACGCCTTTGAGGGCCTTCACAGACCCAAGCGTGTTCTTTCGGGCGCTGATCCAGCCAACGGATAGGATCCTGTCGGGCTCCTCGCGGCGGCGGACGTCGAAGAAACGTCTGTCCACGGGATTCTCGATGTCGAAAATGCGCGCACCAGTCAGGGGTTCAATCGTCTGTCGGACGTACGGCGTAATGGAAATCATGTGCCTTTGGTATGACAAGCAATGGCGCTCGATCCGCCGCCACAAGCGGGACCGGATGCCGGCCAACCATGCACGGTCCGCCAGGATGTTTGCGTGGTCAAAGCCGTGCATAGTGAAGACGTGGGGGATACCGCACCTGCCCAGGGCCAGCCCATGCGTCTCGTGCGTGTGTAGGATGTCCGGCTGTAGCTCGTGGACGCACCGAAGTAGGCGTTTCCTGCCCGGCCCGGCGATGATATCGAGGATCTGCGGCCACGCACTGCCCGGCAGCCGGTGCACAGTGGCTGGGCCGTCCCCTTCCGTGCGCGCATGGAGCAGACCTCGCTGGAACGTGATCACATGCACGTCAAGGTCATCAAGGTCGGCCAGGGCTCGGGCGAGTACGACGGCTACTGACTCCACGCCGCCGCGCGGGCAACTCGGATCCTGCGGATACCGGCTGAAGAAGGCGACCTTCAAGATGATGCCTGCTGTCTCGGTTGGCGCGTCGCACGGGCCAGCGCGCTGTGCCGCCTAGCCCTGCGTGCCAGCGAGACAAAGAGCGACTCGTGGGCGTCCAGAGCCCGATCCAGCGTATGGTTGGCCAGGTAGTAGCTTCTCGCGTTAGCCGAGCAGGCTTGCCACGCCGCCCGGTTATCGAGGAGGCGGGTGACAGACGCCGCCAGCGACGCCCCGTCGGAACCGACGGCTCCCAGGCCGTGACGGGCGATCACGCCGTCTGGGTCCACCATAGAGACCGCCGGGATGCCACGGCTCCAGGCCTCCAGGAAGGTCACTGGGAAGCCTTCAACACTGGAGGTGTTCATCAGCAACGCCGCCTCGCTGTACGCCCGATCGACATGCTCCTCCGAGACCTTGCCGTGAAGGACGACATTAGCGAACGCGCCTGCCCGCCGGCGAAACTCGCGCGCGAAAGCGGTTTGTTCGTTGCTGTCGCCGATCACGTCGAAGATGCACTCCGGCAGGCGCCCAGCGAGGTCCAGCACCAATTCGGGGCGCTTCACCTCGCAGATCCGTCCGATCCACAGCACGTGTGGAGCG
>CBFCZU010000056.1:0-19309 GCA_965602635.1 uncultured Planctomycetales bacterium
GCCTCAAGCTCGACCTGAAGGTCAAGGTTTACGACGTGGTGATCCCCGACCAGGTCAGCTTCAACCCCGAGCTGAACTGCTACAGCGGCCCGGGGCGGGCCGGCAGCAAGAAGTTTGACGAAAGCTTCCGCCTGGCTCACTACCACCGCTGCACGATCAACCGAGTCCCCTACAACCAGGGCGGGCGGGTGCACGGCGACTGGATACCCAAGATCGGCGCCGACGGCAGGGCCACCGACTGGTCCGCATTCGACGCCAACCTGGGGTCGCTGCTGGACGGGTCGCTTTTCAAGGGCAATCCCCGCGCCGGCGTGCCCGTGCCATCGTTTTACCTGCCGCTGTTCGAGGGCTGGCCGAAGAACTTCCGCAAGCACTACAACCCCGGAGAGGGCGTGCCCGTGGCCGTCAAGGATCCCGACCAGAAGCTCCGCCACGACACCCTGGCCAAGCCGGTTGAAGAGTCCTTCGACCGGGCCTACAAGAACGCCTTCGTCAACTGCACCCGCGCCTTCGTCGCCCACGCCAAGGCAAAAGGCTGGAACGACACCGTCTTCGAGTTCTACCTGAACAACAAGCCCAACTACGGCTACACCGTCTGGACGCTGGACGAGCCCTTCGAGTACCTCGACTGGGCGGCGATAAACTTCTTCGGCGAGCTATACAAGAAGGGCATCGCCGACCCGGCGGTGTACGACCCCAAGTGGCACCGGGAGTTCGACGTGAAGGGCCTGGCGGCGATGAAGCGCAAGCGCCCGACGTTCCTTTACCGCGGCGACATCTCCCGCCCGATGTGGCAGGGCAACGTCTCGGACGGGCTGATGAACATCATGTACATCGGCGGGTCGGCCGCTTCCATGCCCCGGCTGATACGCAACACGAAGGTCCGCGGGCCGATCATCCTGTACCTCTACGGAAGCTGCAACGCCGTCGGGCAGAGCAACTGGCAGTCGGCCGCCTGGTGCCTCAAGGCCCTGGCCCTCAACGCCGACGGCGTGCTGCCCTGGCAGTCGCTGGGCGGAGCGGGCGCCATGCGCAAGCGCACCACCACGGCCCTGATCATCGACACCGGCAGGTACGGGCAGGCCGTCGCCAGCTTCCGCGTCCACGCCCTGCGACGCGGGGCACAGGACTGCGAGCTGCTGCGGATGCTTCAGCGAAAGAACGGCTGGTCGCGCGAGCACCTCGGGCTGCTGATCTCACAGAAGGTGCCGCTGACCGCGACCTTCCGACAGCAGTTCCTGGACGAGGCCGCCGCCATCAGCTTCGGCACGCTCACCGCACAGGGCTTCTGCGAGCTGAAGGAAGGCGTGCTGCAACTGCTTGAAAAGAACCGCTGAGCGGGCGGGCGACGGTTCATCCGCCCGGAGCGCGGATTTTTCGCTCAACAGGCGGAGGGTCCGCGCTCATACTGTTGCAGCCCTTGGCAGGTCTAGGGGGGGGCACAGAACCGGGGCATTTGGTACTGAGGTGGCCAGAACATGATTAAGCCCTTCGCCTTTCGTGCCCTTTCGCCCAATCACGCCACGCCGATGGACCTGGACTACCTGCTGCGGGTGGTCGAGGCGGCGGTCAGGTACGGCTTCAACGCCATCCAGATCTGCGGCGACACGCACGGCGAGGGGAACCTCGACGGGCTGACCGAGTTTGTGCGCTTCCCCAAGGCAAACGAGGTTCAGGACCTCGAAGCCGTCCGCCGGCGGCGGGAGATTCTGCGCCAGGTATGCCGGGCCGCCCACGAGCACGACCTGGAGGTGTACTACTGGCACCACGAGCTGTGGTACCCCGAGCGGCTGGCGGAGGTGTACCCTGACTGGTTCGTGCCCGTCCCGGAGACGCGCTTCACCAGGGACCTCCGCGTCCACGGCGGCCTGGTGCCGCGGGTCGAGGGCGGCGCGCCCATCTGGGACTTCATGGACGCCAAATTCGACGAGGCGTTCGAGCAATGCCCCGAGCTGGACGGGACGGTGATGACCATCCAGGAGGCCCGGGTGCCGATCTACTGCCTCTTCGACGACATGTCCAGGCAGGTCGCCGCCCTGCTGGACCAGTACAAGCGCCTGGAGGCCGCTCACGAGCGCGTGGGCAAGAAGTGGATCGTCCGCACCTTCGCCTGGCGGGAGCACGAGTACCGCGTCGTCACCGAGGCCATTCGCCAGTGGCGCCCCTCGGTGCCCGTCGAGAGCAAGGGCGTGCCCATGGACTGGAGCCTGTACTTCCCCTACGACCCGCTGCTGGGCAAGTTCAGGGGCATGACCAAGCACGTGGAGCTGGCCCCGAGCTGCGAGTTCCACGGCTGCACGCGGCACCCGGTGGCGCATCCGTGGTACTACACGGAGAACCTGGCCTTTGCGGGCAAGCATGGGCATACCGGGGCGGCCCTGCGAATCGACCGCGAGGGCGTGAGCATGCTCGGCGGGCCCGACGAGGTCGTGCTGGCCGTTGTCGGCAAGTGGCTCAACGACCCGGAGGGCACCCACCCCGGGTCGGCGCTGGTGGACTGGATGCGGGGGCGCTACGGGCTGGACGACGAGGGCCTGGGGCAGATGCAGTACGACGTGCTCGGCCGGTGCTGGCGGGCCACGCTGCGAACGTATCACAACGACAAGATCTACATCGGCGACTCGTTCCGGCTGGGCTACAGCCACCACTTCTTCCTGGCCGAGCGCGACCGCTGCGTCGAGTACGACGAGCCCTCGCCGCTGGCGGAGAAGGATGAGGCGGTTGAGTACGCCGACCGCGCCGCCGCCGCCGTCGAGGCGCTGGAGGCGAAGCTGGCGCGGGCGGACTACGCGGACCTCCGCGGGCGGGTGCGGCTGCTGCAACTTACCAGCCGGACGTTCCGGGCGCTGGTGGCCGCCCTGGTGGCGAGGCAGCGGCAGATGTACGAACCCTCGCAGGCCAACGCCGCCGCCCTTGCGGGGGCCGTTGACGATATCGAGGCCGCCGGCGAGAAGGTCCGCGAGGAGTTCGGGCAGACGCGGGATGCCCCCGGGCAGCAGTGGGGGAGCAACTACCAGCTCGGCCCGCAGGCCGTGGCGTTCGCCAGGGAGATGCGCGAAGACCTACCCAACCTGCCCCGCCGCGAGATAGTCGCCCGCCTGACCGTCGCCGCGCTGGGCGCCAACTCCACCCACAACGGCGAGCAGGCGTTTCAGCCGCCCGTGGAGCGGACGTGGCTGAAGCTTCAGGGCCGCTCGGGCGACCGCCACGTGCTGGTCATTTTCGCGGGCACGGAGATGTGCGTCCGCCGCCCGCTCATCGTCCGCTGCGCCGCCCGCTCGCCGGCGCGGCAAGTGTTGCCCAAGGGCGTCGAGGCCTGGGAGCATCGCTTCGACGTCGGGCAATATGCCTGGATGCTGGGGCACGACCGCTTCCGGCGATACGAGGTGGAAGTCCCGCGCGATTGCTTCGACGAGAACGGCGCGTGTGAGATCGAGCTGTTCGTGCCCGAGCCGTCGCGCTGCCCCTACCTGCGAGAAGTCCGTCTCGAGGTAGAGACCGCCCCCTGACGGCCGGCGCCTCTTGTCTCACCTCATGCTCGCAAGCGCCCGGCGATTTTCGCCAAGTGGACACTTCCGCGCGTTATAATAAAAGTGGAAGGCATTTCCGGGAATCATCAGGGCCGGTGGAGTGAGCCAAAACAACCGGCCGAGCACATCTGGCAATTCGACTGCTCGTAGCCAGCGCGGACAAAAACAGCATACGTATCTTGGCGCCGAGGTCTCAGGGCCTTGGTCCCAACGGCACCGTTGCAGTCTTCGAGGCCGCCGGGCGCCATGCCTTGCGCCCGGAGTGTGTCCCGGCAGTCCGGACCAGGGCGGCTCCACCGAAGCGAGGGAGGGCAGAGCCGGGCCGGATCGGAGGTCTCCGAGCGAGAGGCTCTATTCGGAGGCCTCCCGCCGGGACTGAGGCGCGGTGGGGAGGGTCGCCTCAGTGGGCTAGGCGGAGGGAGCAGTTATAGAGCGTGAGGACTCTGACGAGGCATGTGGCTCGCAGCCGTCGGGGTCGCACTGAGGTAGCCGCAGGCGCCCCGGCCCCGGCGCCCCGGTCGCTGCGAGTCACGATGCCCGGAGTCTGGTCACGGGCGTCGGGCCGCTGCCAGGGCTCGCCGGCGCATCGCTGGGCAATATCGGCGGAGGTGGCAGTACGTACAGTATCGCCCGGATGCGTCCGGAGGGCCCTGGCAGCGCCCCGGCGCCCATTTTCTTCTCGGCACTCGCCCGCAATCCGCCCGCCCGGGCGGTTTTGTCTTGCAAGGAATCTCCCCCAATCGCCATAATGCTGCCGAGTGTCCTGACTTCCGGCGGAGGCAGGCGAGGCTTGCTGCCTGACAGCGGGGGGTCGCAACCCGGCCTGGCACGGGCGCCGGTGGAGGGCCTGACGGACGGATGAGCTACTATGTGGGCATGGACATAGGGGCGGTGAGCATCACCGCGGCCCTGCTGGCCCGACCCGCTGAAGGCGGGGCGAAGCCGGACCTCCCGGCTGAGCTTTTCCGCCAGGCCGGGGAGTTGGATTCGGGGGAGCTGTTCCTGAGCGTCTATCGCCGGACCCGTGGCCGGCCGATCGCGGCGGCGACGGCCATTCTGGACGAGATAATCGCCGCGGCCGGAGCCGAGGCCGTGGCGGGGGTGTGCCTGACAGGCGGGGCGAGCCACCTGGTCGCCGAAAAACTCTCCGCCGGCACCGTCAACGAATTCAAGGCCATCGCCCTGGGCGTCGCCGGCATGGGCATGTCGGCGCGGACGGTCTTCGAGATGGGCGGGCAGTCCAGCAAGTACCTGCTGCTGGACCACACGTCCGACGGCGTCTCGATCGTGGACTACGCCACCAACGGCGATTGTGCGGCCGGGACCGGCTCGTTCATCGACCAGCAGGCCGGGCGGCTGCGCTTCGCCGTCGAGGACGTGGGCGAGCTGGCGCTGGCGGCGGAGCGGACCGCACAGATCGCCGGGCGGTGTAGCGTCTTCGCCAAGAGCGACATGGTGCACGCCCAGCAGAAGGGCTACGTCCCCGAGGAGGTGCTGGCCGGGCTGTGCAACGCGGTGGCGCGTAACTTCCGCATGGCGGTGGTGCGGTCGCATCCGGTCAAGCCGCCGGTGGTCTTCATCGGCGGGTTGGCGTCCAATGCCGCGGTGGTCCGCTCGCTGCGCGAGGCGTTCGAGCTGGACGGCGACGAGTTCACCGTGCCGCCCAACCACGCCCACCTGCCCGCGATCGGCGCGGCGCTGGCCGCCAGCCGGCAGGGCCCCGGCGGCGAGGAGACGCGCGGCGCTCTGGGCGGGGCAATGGCCAGGCTCCGGGCGGCCTCAGACGCCAACCGCGGAGGGTTCCCCACAGCAGAGCCGCTCAGCACCCACCGCGTCCTGCTGCTGCGCGACCGGGTCGAGCCCGTCGAGCTGCCATACGGCGGGGCGAAGGTGGACGCCTACCTCGGCATCGACGTCGGTTCGGTCTCCACCAACCTGGCGGTGATCGACTCCGAGGGCAGCGTCATCAAGGAGATCTACACCCGCACCCAGGGTCGGCCGATCGAGGTCGTCACCGGCGCCCTGAAGGAGATCGCCGCAGAGGTGGGCGAGAAGGTCGTCATCCGCGGCGTGGGCACCACCGGCAGCGGGCGCGAGCTGATCGGCGAGCTGGTCGGGGCCGATACCATCAACGACGAGATCACCGCCCACAAGACCGGCGCCACTTTCGTGGGCAACCGGATGCTCGACGGGCGGGTGCCCGACACCATCTTCGAGATCGGCGGGCAAGACTCCAAGTTCATCAGCCTCCAGGACGGCGTGGTGGTGGACTTCACCATGAACGAGGCCTGCGCGGCCGGGACCGGCTCGTTCCTCGAGGAGCGGGCCGAAGAGCTGGACATCGCCATCATCGACGAGTTTGCCGAGCTGGCGCTGTCCAGCAAGGCGCCCATCCGCCTGGGCGAGCGCTGCACGGTGTTCATGGAGCGGGACGTGAACGACTACCTCCAGCGCGGCGCCGCCAAGGCGGACCTGGTGGCCGGGCTGGCGTACTCGGTGGTGTACAACTACATCAACCGCGTGGTCCGGGGGCGGCACATAGGCGAGTGCATCTTCTTCCAGGGGGGCACGGCGTACAACGATGCGGTGGCGGCGGCATTCACGGCCGTGCTTGACAAGGAAATCATCGTCCCGCCGCACAACGGCGTGGTGGGGGCGATCGGGTCGGCCCTGCTGGCGCAGGAAAAGGCCCTGGCGGGCCCCGCCGCCGAGCAGGCGCCGCCCAGCGAGCTGGACGAGCCTTCCGGGCGGTACGTCGCGGTCGCGGCCCCCGACGCCGCGGCGGCCGAGGAGCCCCCGGCGAAGCGCCCGGCGCCCAGGAGCCGGTTCCGCGGCTACGACCTGTCAAAGGTCGATTACCGCCTGCGCGAGTTCACCTGCAAGGGCTGCTCCAACGGGTGCACCATCCAGGAATTCACCGTCGAGAACGAGAAGACTTACTGGGGCGACAAGTGCTCCGACCGCTACCGCAAGCGGAGCAAGGTGGATAAGGCGCCGGTCATCGACGACCTGTTCGCCATGCGCGAGCGGCTCTTCGACGATGATTCGCGCCTCCCGGACCCGCCGGCGGGGGCGCCGACGATCGGCATCCCCCGGGCGATGTTCGCCATGGACTACCTGCCCTTCTGGCGGGCATTCTGGCGGCACTGCGGCTTCGCCGTGGAGGTTTCCGAGCCCACCAACCGGCGGACGGTCGCCGCCGGCATCAGACAGGTCGTCGCCGAGCCGTGCTTCCCGGTGATCGTCGCCCACGGGCACCTGGCCGCCCTGTTGGAGGCGGGCGTGGACTACGTCTTCGTGCCCAACACCATCTCGGCCGAAACGCGGTGGATGGACAACGAGTCGCACATCTGCCCCTGGGGCCAGACGCTGCCTTTCGTGCTCCGCCGCGTGCCCGCCTTCGAGCCGCACATCGACCGGTTCCTGACGCCCTGCATCCTCTTCCGTGAAGGCCCCGCCTACGTGCGGAAGGCGCTGCGGGCGTTGTGTCGGCCTCTGGGCGTGAAGGGCAGGTCGGTGGACGCTGCCCTGGGCGAGGCCTACCGGGTCCAGCGGGAGTTCCGCAGCCGGCTGATCGCCGCCGGGCAGCGGGCCCTGGATGCCCTCCGAGCGGCCGGCGAGCCGGGAATCGTCATCATCGGCCGACCGTACAACGTACACGACGCCGGAGTCAACCTCGGCGTCGCCAGGAAGCTGAGAGACTACTACGGCGTCAACTGCATCCCCTTCGACTGCCTCGACACCGAAGGCGTGGACATCCGCGACATTAACGAGAACATGTACTGGGCCTACGGGCGGAAGATGATCGCCGCGGCCAGGATCGTCGGCGAAGCCCCCGACCTGCACATCATCCAGATCACCAACTTCAAGTGCGGGCCGGACTCGTTCATCAGGCACTTCATCCGCACCGCCTCGGTCAAGCCGTTCCTGTCGCTCCAGTTCGACGAGCACGGCAACGACGCCGGCATGATGACCCGCTGCCAGGCGTACCTGGACAGCAAGGGCATCCTCCGGCCATGGAGAAAGGACTTCACCGCCGAGGGGGCGGCGGTGGCGGGCATGGAATGACCTCGGCGGCGCAGAGAAAAATGCCGGTCCGGGAGCTTCTGGCCGGACGCAAGCTCTGGATCCCGCGGATGACCTACGCCGGGGCGCGGGCGATGGCGGCCGTGTTCCGCTCGGTGGGGTTCGACGCCGAGGTCACCCCCGAATCGGACGAAAAGACGCTCGAGCTGGGCGGGCTCTACACCGGCGGCGAGGAGTGCTACCCCGAGAAGGTCACCCTGGGCGACTTCCTTCGGCTGGTCCACTCGGAGGATTTCGAGGCGGACAAGACGGCGTTCTTCATGCCCACGGCCGAGGGGCCGTGCCGCTTCGGGCAGTACGCCCCGTACCTCAAGCACGTGCTGGCCGAGATGGGCCACGCCGACGTGCCGGTCGTCTCGCCCACGTCGCGGAACAGCTACGACGGGTTCGCCACGCACGCCCCGGACATGATGAAGCGGGCGTGGTGGGCGCTGGTGGCCTCGGACGTCGCCCGGAAGATGCTGCTCAAGACCCGCCCCTACGAGAACACCGCCGGCGACGCGGACGAGGCCTTCGAGCGGTCGCTCGACCTGCTCGACGAGGTCACGTCCGACCCCGACCTGCGCGGGCGGAAGCGCTTCGCCGCCACCGGCCAGGCCCTGGTCCGCGTGCGCGACCTGTTCCGGGGCGTCAGCGCCACCTACACCAAGGACCGACCGCTCATCGGGATGGTGGGCGAGATATTCTGCCGGCTGAACACATTCGTCAACCGCGAGGCCATCCGACGCGTCGAAGCCCACGGCGGCGAAGCGTGGATATCAGACGTCAGCGAGTGGGTCTGGTACACGAACTGGTCGCAGAAGTTCCTGCTCACCCGCGACGGGCAGCGCTTCAGCCCCGCCATGCTCGCCGTCCTGGTCAAGAACTTCCTCCAGCGCCGCTACGAGAAGAAGCTGCTGGCGCCGTTCGCGGAGGACTTCATCGGCTACGAGGAGCCCCACGACCTGGAAGCGGAGGTGCTCGATGCTGGGCGGCCCTACCTGCCGGCGGAAGGGGCCCTCGGCGAAATGGCGCTGTCGGTGGGAAAGAGCGTCTATCTCTACGAGAAGGGCGCCGACGGCATCATCGACATCAGCCCCTTCTCGTGCATGAACGGCATAATCTCCGAGGCCGTCTATCACGCGATCTCACGCGACCACGATGGAATCCCCATCCGGAACTTCTATTTCGACGCCAGCAGCTCCAACATGGACCGCGATCTCGACATTTTCATGGAGCTGGCTATTTCCTACAGCCGACGCAAGAAGAAGCGGCGGCGGTACCCGCCGTGGTTCAAGTGATCGCGCCAGACGCTGGCGGCCTAAGGCAGAGCCCAGAGAGTGAAAGGCGGCAAGGCTTGAAATGGCCAGGCCTGTATTGACCGAAGGAGTCGGCAATTCCGGCGGGGCCAGAGCGGCGTCTGCCCGCGGCCGCGGCGCGCTCAAGGACCTGCGCGCGTCGATGCGCCGACTGTCGGGCCGATACGCCCGCCTGCCCGTCGATACCCTAGCCACCTGCCCCAAGTGCCGGCAGGTTGTGCCCTCCCGGTTCGACCGCATCGGCGAGCAGATCGTGCTGAGCTACGGCTGCCCGGACTGCGGCGAGCTGCGCGAGGTCCACGCCGACGCGATCTGGTCGCAGCTCGTCTCGGACTTCCCGGGCAGCCCCGCCCGCACGCTATGCGGCGAGCCGATCCAGCCGGTCATCCGCCGGTTGCCCAAGACCGTCGAGACGCTCTGCCCGCAGTGCCGGGCGGTGGTGCTGGGCAGGTGCTTCGTCGAGGACGCCGCGGTGTTCATGGAGAAGACCTGCCCGGACCACGGCCATTTCCGCGACCGGGTCAGCTCCGACGCCGTGCTGTACTCCAAGGCCGCCTGGTGGACATTCGAGGAGCACGCCGGGCAGAAGCGCCCGCCCCGGGCGGGCGGCAAGCGCTGCCCCTCCGACTGCGGGCTCTGCGGCCAGCACCAGTCGGCCTCATGCCTGGCGCAGATCGACCTGACGAACCGGTGCAACATGCGCTGCCCGGTCTGCTTCGCCAACGCGGGCGTCACCGGCAAGACCTGCGAGATGACCTACGATCAGGCCGTCGAGGCGATGCGGGCGCTGCGCGAGATGGACCCGTCCCCGGCGACGGCGGTGCAGTTTACCGGCGGCGAGCCGACCATCCACCCGGACTTCCTGCGGATAGTCTCGGCCGCGCGGGACATGGGCTTCTCGCACATCCAGGTAGCCACCAACGGGCTGCGGTTCGCCGAGGAGGATTTCGCCCGCGCCGCCGCCGAGGCGGGCCTGCACACGCTCTACCTCCAGTTCGACGGCGTCGGCGAGGAGCCGCACCGCCAGACGAGGAACTACCCCGGCATCTGGGCCAAGAAGCTCGCCGCCATCGAGAACTGCCGGAAGTTCGACATGAAGATCGCCCTGGTGCCCACCATCATCAAGGGCGTCAACGACGATCAGGTCGGCGAGGTATTCCGCTACGCCGTCGCCAACATCGACGTGGTCAGCGCCATCAGCTACCAGCCGGTGAGCTTCTCGGGGCGGACCGACCCGGCGGAGCTGGCGGCGAAGCGCTACACGCTGGGCGACCTGGCGCACGACATCGCGGCCGCGTCGGGCGCCTCGCCGCTGCGCGACATGTTCCCGCTGTCGTTCATCGTCCCGCTTGGCCAGTTCCTACAGGCCGTCACCGGGCGGCCGAAGATACGCCCCTCGTGCCACCCGGACTGCGCGTTCGGGACGTACTTCCTCGTTTCCCCGGAGGGGCAGGCCTATCCTTTCCCCCAGGTCGTGGACGTGGAGGGGATGTTCAGCGACATGAACCGCCTGGCCAGGCGGTTCGCCGGCAAGCGCCGGCTGGGGTGGCTGGAGCGGATGGCGATCCTGCGGATGTTCAAGCGCCATTTCCGCCCCAAGGACGCCCCGCCCGGGCTGGACGTCAGGAAGTTCATCCGCTCGCTCCAGGGGCTTGTGGACAAGGGCGTCGGGCGCGGCGAGGGCGAGAAGACCACCTACAAGACGCTCCTGTGCGCGGGCATGCACTTCCAGGACTGCCACAACTACGACGTGCAGCGGGCCAAGCGGTGCGTGATCCTGTGCTCCACGCCCGAGGGTATCTTCCCATTCTGCACGTACAACTGCGGGCCGGAGTATCGCGCCGCGGTCGAGTCGCTGCACCGCATCGAGGCGCGTGAAGAGACGGTCGCACCCCCGGCCGGGACTTTCGAGACCGGGGCCGCAACGGAGAAGACACGCTGATAGCGGACCATCACCACCCGCTGGAGGACTACCTGTCCAGGCGCCCGTTCCGCTGGCTCTTGGGAAGGCTGGCGCGCGAGCGGAACGGCTCGACCCCGCTGGAGCGGGCCATCACCTCCTACCGAAACCCGGACGCCCCGCGCTGGCAGCGCGTCAAGTACTGGCCTCTCCACAAGTTCATCGACCGGATGCGCGGCGGCGCGTCGGTGGAGACATTCCGCGAGCGCCTGGCGAGCCACCGGCCCACGCTTCGGGGGCTGGTCATCGTCGCCCGCAGCGTGGCCGAGTTCGGGCTGACCACGCCCCAGAGGTTCACCGCGCCGCTGTTCGCCGTCTGGAACATCACCAACCGCTGCAACCTCCGCTGCCGCCATTGCTATCAGAGCAGCGACGGCGCCGGCGGAGCCGACGAGCTGACCGCCCCGCAGCGCCTTGAAGTGGTGGACGAGCTGGGCAAGGCCCATGTGGCCATGGTCGCCATCGCCGGCGGCGAGCCGACCATATGCCCCGACCTGCTGCCGGTCGTGCGCCGGGCGGAGGCCTGCGGAATGCACATCAGTATCGCCACCAACGGCGTGACGATGACCGAGAAGCTCGCCGGCGAGATCGCCGCCGCCGGCGCCAGGTATGTGGAGGTGTCGCTCGACTCGGTGGACCCGGCCAGGCACGACGCCTTCCGCGGCGTACCGGGCATGTGGGAGCGGGCCGTACGCGGGGCCAGGACCGTCGTCGCCACGGAGGGCCTGCGGCTGGGGATCGCCATGTGCGTCCACCGCGGCAACTTCCGCGAGGTCCGCGAGATGATCGAGTTCGCCATCTCGATCGGCGCTGGCTGCTTCGCCCACTTCAACTTCATCCCCGTCGGGCGGGGGATGAAGATGGTCTCCGGCGACATCACGCCGGCCCAGCACGAGGATCTGCTGGGGCTGCTCAACGAGTACATGCAGTCGGGGAGGATCGGGGTCATATCGACGGCCCCCCAGCTCGGCCGGGTGTGCCTGATGCATTCCGGGGATGACGGCCGGACGGCCTGCTCGCACGCCGGCTCGGGCAGCGGGACCAAGGCCCGCGTCGTGGCGAAGTACCTCGGCGGGTGCGGGGCGGGGCGGACGTACGTCTGCATCGAGCCCAACGGCGACGTCACGCCCTGCGTGTACCTGCCGCACCGGGTGATGGGCAACCTCCGCCGGGCCGGCATCGAGGAGATATTCCGCAACGGCTACTACGAGCTGCTCAACGACCGCACCGACCGCATCCACCACTGCCGGGAGTGCGACTTCGCCAACTACTGCGGCGGGTGCCGCGCCCGATCCGACGCCTACTTCGGGCGGCTCGACGCCGGCGACCCCGGCTGCACCTTCAATCAGCGGCACTGGGACGAGCTGGTCGCCTCCGGCGTAATCGCCGACGACGAGTCCAGCGAACCGGGGGAAATGAAGCTCTCAGCCACCCGCCACGGTCTGGCATAGGGACTCGACGGCGCTGAACGGCAAGCCCGAGCCAGGCGCGGGCGGGCCAGTGGGGAGCCGGTAAGGGACAATGGTAATCGCCCATCACTTGATCTTGACCGGATATGGGCATTGGCTGCCCAATGACCCGCGTGGGAGCATGTCCTTGAAGGTATATTCTCCGCAGCTCGCCCGGTTGGCGGAGGCGCATTTCGGACGGAAACCCCGGCAGCCCTCCCTGGCGGAGTTGCGCGCTTTCTACAAGCGGGCCCGGCGCTATCTGGCGCATGATGTCCTTTGGTTCGATGATGCCCAGCGGAAGGGCGTCGCGGAGGCCTGCGCCGAGGTAATCCTCCGGCACAGACTCACCTGCTATGCCTGCGCTGTCCTGAGGAACCACGTGCATCTCCTGATTTGCAAGCACAAGCTTAAGGGGCAACAGATGCACCGGCTCTTCAGGGAGGCGGCGAAGGACAAGCTCTCGGCCGACAAGCTCGTTCCCGCGGATCATCCGGTCTTCAGCGCCGATGTGCTTGATGTTTTCAAGTCCGACCCCTCGTCGGTTCAGACGTGCATCGCCTACATCGAGGGCAACTTCGCGAAGCACGGGCTTGCCCCCGGGAAATACGAATTCACCGTCCCTTACGATCGCTGGCCGTTTCACAAGAGACTTGCCGAGTAGGCGCAAAAGTCGAACCGAAGCGGCTTGCCGTTCAGCGTCGTTACGGGCAAGTCCGCTCGTACAACGCCTCGATTTTGTCCACCATGACGTTGTGGTCGAACATTCCCGCCGCTTTGCGTCGCCCGGCCTGTCCGAGGCGGTCGCGCAGCTCGGGCGAGGCGGCGAGCGTCTCGACGGCGACCTTCAGCCCGCCGACGTCGCCCGGCTCGAGCAGCATGCCGGCGCCGGCATCGACCACCTCGCGGGCACCGTCCACGTCGAAGCTGACCACCGGCCTGCCCGCGAGCATGGCCTGGGGCAGCGCCCTTGCCAGCCCCTCCCGCAGCGAGCAGTGCACCACCACGTCGCTGGCGTGCATGACCGCCGGGATGCTCTCGCTTGGCACCAGGCCGGCGAGGTGCACCCGGCCGCCCAGGCCGGCGGCGCGGACCTGCCGCTCGATCTTGCCCCGCAGATGCCCGTCGCCGACGAAGCAGAAGTGCACGCGCGGGTCGTCAATCCGCCCGGCCGCGGCGAGGATGAACCGGTGCCCCTTGAACCTGGCCAGGCGCGAGACCTGCGTGACCAGCACGTCGCCGGCGCCCAGCCCCAGAGACGAGCGGAACTGCTCGACGCCCTCGGGGCGGGGGCCGAACCGGTCGATCTCCATGCCGCTGTAGATGGTGGTGTAAAGCTCCGGCGTGCCGACGCCGGCGGCGAGGGCCTGGTTGGTCATGGCGTCGGCCACTGAGATGAGCGCGTCGGACCGCCGCGCCGCTCGGCGCTCCAGGGCGGCGTAGAGCAGGTTGGCCAGCGGGTTGCCGTAGGGATGGAACGCCAGGCCGTGGATGGTGTGCACGATCTTCATCGCCGCGGGCGCCCGGCCACGGCGCCTGAGCTTCCAGGCGGCCCGGCGGCCGAGGATGCCCGCCTTGGACGAGTGCGTATGCACGACGTCGGGGCCGATCTCGCCCAGCAGCCGCAGCAGCTTCCGATACGCCAGCGCGTCGTGCACCGGGCAGATAGGCCGGCGGAGTGAATCGACCACGACCACGCGGTATCCGCCCTCGCCCGCCCGCGTGAGCAGCTCGCCCTCGGGCCCCAGAGCCGGGCCCGTGATCAGCGTCACCTCGTGCCCGCAGGCGCGGAGCCCCTGGCAGGTCAGCAGCGTGTTCTCCTGGGCCCCGCCCAGGATCATCCGCGTTATGACGTGAACGATCTTCATCGGCCGATTCTGTGTCGGCTCCCAGGCGCCGGGTCACGGGGCCGGGGTCGGCTCGACGTGCCCGGCGGCTTCGCTTTCGGCTTCTCGCTTCTTCAGCCCGCCAAGTCCGAAGTGGGCGGACGCCCGATACAGCGTCACGTACAGCGTCGGCACCACCACCAGCGTCAGCACCGTGGCGACGGCCAGGCCGAAGATCACCGCAATGGCCATGCTCGACCAGAACTGGCTGGTCTCGCTGCGCGTGGAGATGATAGCCAGGGGATTGCCCAGGCTGAACTTGCGGAAGTTCAGGTTCACGCCCGTGGCCATGGGCAGCAGCCCCAATATCGTGGTGGTGGCCGTCAGCATTACCGGCCTGAGCCTGGTGGCTCCTGCCTGGATGGCGGCGGCGATCACGTCGAGGCCCTGACGCTGAAGCCGCCGGGCGTAGTCCAGCAGCACGATGGCGTTGTTGACCACCACGCCGGCAAGGCCGATCACGCCCACACCGGTCATGACGATCCCGAAAGGCCGCCGGCAGATGAGCAGCCCGGTCAGGACGCCGATCATCGACAGGACCACGGTGAACATGATGATGAACGGCGCCGAGATCGTGTTGAACTGCGCCACCAGGATCAGGATGATCAGCAGCAGGGCGAAGCCGAATGCCTTGCCGAGGAAGGCCTCCGCATCCTCCTGGAACTCCTTCTGCCCGGCATAGGCGATGCGGTAGCCTTCGGGCAGCTCCAGCAGCTCGCGCTTGGCCAGGACGCCGGGGAAGGTCGCCTCCAGCAGCAGGCGGTTAAGCCGCTGCACTTCCTTGTCGGAGAGGTCCTTGCGGTCTCGCTCGATGTAGGCCTTGGCCTCGTCGGTCAGCTCGATGCCCTTGAAGTCCTCGGCGCGGTAGAGGTCCGCCCGCTTGACGACCTGGTTGACCGCGGCGAGGACCTCTGCCCGGGCCTCGGGTTCCGCCGTCTCGCCCCCGGCCAGGCGCTCGATCAGCTTCTGGGGGTTCTTCTTCGTGAAGCCCAGGAGTCCGCCGGGCTTCAGCAGCCGCCATATCCGGCGGGCGGGGCTTGGGTCAGTCTGCTTGTCGGCGTCGCGGAGGGCCCGGCAGAACCCGCCCCAGTCGAGGACGTCGGCGGACAGGAGCCTCGACTGGCCCAAGGGGCTGAGCCGCTCCTGGACGTCCTTGAGCACCTCGGTGTCGAGGCGGCCCTCGGCGTCGGCGGTGAGGGTGACGACGCGCTTCTGATCGACGCGGTTGATCGTCCCGAACCCCCCGCGGTACTGGAAGTCTCCCAGCGAGCGGAGGGAAACGGCCTGGCCGGCGTCGCTGGGCACGCACAGGTGAAAGAGGTGCTGAATCTCGCTGCGGTGGCGTTCGGGCAGGCGGACGGTGATGTCATATTCGTCGTTGAACTCGCGGTAGGTGCCGACCTTCCGCCCCAGGATGCAGGTCTTGAGGTATTCGCCGCTGACTGCCGGCGAGACGCCCAGCAGCATGCCGCGCAGACGGTTGGGGATGAACGCCAGCTCGGGGCGGGTCAGCTCCAGGTCGCTGCGCAGGTTCACCAGCCCCCGGATAGGGACGTCGGAGATCAGCCGCTTTGCCCGCTCGGAGAGCTTCCGGAGCGTCTTGAAATCGTCGCCGATGATGCGGACGGCGATGGGTGCCCCGGTGGGCGGGCCGTGCCTCTCCTTATCCAGCTTGACCTCCGCCCCGGCAATGCCGCCCAGCAGCTTGCGGATCTCGGCGGCCGCCTCGACCGAGGGGCGCGGCCGGTCCTCGAAATCGTGGAACAGCAGCGTCAGGTTGCTCACGTGCGGCCCGGACGCCTGGCCGGAGAGGCTTATCCCGCCGCCGCCCGAGCCGACGTTGGCGACAACGTGTTCCAGGTCGTCGGGGCGGAACTTCTTTACGCGATTCTCGACCCGCTGCGCCAGGCGGTTGGACTTGTGGATGTTCATCCCCTGCGGGCCGCGGATGTTGATCGTCGCCCGCCTCGGATCGGCGATCGGGAAAAGCTCCACCCCGCGCCCGCGCTTGCCGTAGAGAATGACCACGCCTGCCATAATCAGCACCGCCAGCGACAGGGTGGCCGGCCAGTGCTTCAGCGCCGTCCCGAGCAGCCGGCGGTAGCCCTCGATGAACGGGTGCCGGGCCTTGACCTGCCTGACGTGTCCGGAAAGGACCGAGCATACCGTCGGGCTGATCACCAGCGCCACGAACAGCGAGCTGGTGAGGGTTATGATCAGCGTGATGGGCAGGTACTTCATGAACTCGCCCATGATCCCCGGCCAGAACAGCAGCGGGGAGAACGCCCCGACCGTCGTGGCGGTGGAGGTGATCACCGGCCAGGCGACCTCGCCGGCGCCCGCCATTGACGCCTCGATCTGCCCCAGGCCGAGCTGGCGGTGGCGGAAAATGTTCTCCACGATCACGATGGCGTTGTCCACCAGCATGCCCAGCGCCAGGATAAGGCTGAAGAGAACCACCATGTTCAGCGTGTAGCCCAGGGCGTCGAGCAGGGCGAAGCTGATGAGCATGCTCATCGGGATGGCCAGCGCGACTATGGCGCTGGTCCGCCAGCCCATGAAGGCCACCAGCACCAGCACCACCAGTATCAGCCCGGAGATGACGCCGTTCTCCAGGTCGCTGATCATCATGTCCACGTCCTTGGACTGATCCAGGGTCAACTCGATGCGGATGCTGGGCGGGAGCTGCTCGCGGAAGGCGGCGACGACGGCCTTGACGCCGTAGCCCACCTTCTGGATGTTGGCGCCGACGGTCTTTCGCACGCTGAGGGTGACGCTCTCGGCCCCGTCGAGGCGGGCGAAGCTGGTTCGGTCCTTGAAGGTGTCGGTAACCTTGGCCACGTCGGTCAGGTAGATCGTCTTGCCGCCTCGGGTGGTCAGGGGCAGGTTGTCCACCTCGTCGGGCTTGACGAACTGGGCGGGCACGCGGACGTTAAACCGCGTGCCGGGCGTCTCCAGCCCCCCGGCCGAGACGTTGACGTTCTCCGACGGGATCAGCTTCACCAGCTCAGGGATCGTCAGCCCGTACGCCTGCACCCGGTAAGGGTCGATCTCCAGGCGGATCTCGCGCTCCGCCGCCCCCAGCACGTCCACCTCCAGAACCCCGGGGATCTGCTCGATCTCCTCCTCCAGCCTGTCGGCGATGCCCTTGAGCACGGCCGGCGAGACGTTCCCGGAGATGTTGACCATCATGATGGGCAGCTCGGCGATGTTGATCTCCCTGATGGTCGGCTCTTCCGCGTCGAGCGGCAGCTCGCCCTTGGCGACGTCAACCTTGTCGCGGACGTACTGGAGGGCGTCCTCGATGCGGATCTCCGGCTGGAACTCGATGGTGATGACCGACTGGCCCTCGGCGCTGATGGAGGTTATCTCCTTGACGCCCTTGATGCCCTTCAGCTCGTTCTCGATCTTGATGGTCACCAGCGACTCGACGTCCTCCGGCGAGGTTTCCTTGTAGATGGTGGTCACCAGCACGACGGGGATAGGCACGTCGGGCGCCGCCTCGCGGGGCAGGGTGACGTAGCTGTAAGCCCCGGCCGCCACGATCAGCAGTATGAGCACGAGCACGGTCGTGCGATTCTTGATGGCAGCGTTAGAAAGCAGCATTGGACCGCGTCATCCTTTGGCTCGAGTGGTCGCCCGGCTGGCGGCGCCGGCGCCCTCGGCAGGCACTTCCTTGACCGCGTCGCCGGGAGAGAGGGCGCGATGCCCGTCGACGATCAGCAGGTCGCCCTCCTCCAGGCCCTCGGTCATAAGCACCCGGTCGCCCTTGATGAATCCGAGCCTGACGTCGTCTCGCCGCTCGGCCTTGCCGTCCTTGCCCATGACGTACACCGCCCTGGTCTTCTCCATCGGAATCACCGCCTCCAGCGGGATCATGATCGCGTTGCGGAACTTTCTGCGGACCAGGCTGACGCGCACGATCTGCCCGCTGCGGAGGACGCGCGGCTCGTTGGGCACGCTGATCTCAACGCGGGTGGTGTTGGACGCGGGATCGGCAAGCTCGCCGATGAAAGTGATCTGCCCGGTAAGGGCGTCTTTCCCTTCCTCGTCGAGGATGATCTTCTGGCTCTGGCCGAGCGTGAGACAGGGCACGTCGGGCTCGGGCACGTGCACCACGACCTTGGCCGGCTCCATGTCCACTATCCGGGCGACGACGCTGCCGACGTTGACGTACATGCCCAGCTCGGGGACCACCTCGTCGAGCTTGCCGCTGATGGGGGCCATGATCGTCGCTCGCGCCAAGCGGGCCTTGGCGGCATCGTACTGGGCCTTGCTGGCGGCGGCCTTGGCCCGGGCCATGTCCACCTCCCTGTCGGTGGCCACCCCGTCCTTGGCGGCGTCGGCGATCCGCTCGTGCTGGCGCCCGTCGTACTCGGCCGTCGCCTTGGCGGCGTCGTACTCGGCCTGGAGAAGGTCGGTGTTCAGGCGGACTATCGGCTTGCCCGCCTTGATCGGCTGGCCCTCGGTGCCGTGAATCCGCTCGATCCGCCCGGGGACCTCGGCCGAGACCGCCACCACCCGGTCCGGACTAACCTGGCCCACCAGCACGAACGATTCCACCACCTCAGGAAGGGCGCCGACGCGCTCCGTCTTCACGTCCATCGGGGGCGGCGGCTCGACGGGCTTGTCGTCATTCCTCTTGGGCACCGCAAAGTAGATGGTCACCACCGCAGCCAAGGCCGCCAGCACTACCAGGGCGGGCACTAGCCGCCGCAGGAGCTTGCCCGGTCTCATCCGCCGGCCTTCGTGTTGTCTCTGCCGCTCAGTCATGTATGGTTTCCTGATTCACCCGCGCCCGCCCCGGCGCTCAGTGCCGCCAGGATCGTGCGCCTCAAGGCGGCGAGGAACTCGCTGTCGAGAGTGATTCCCATGCCGAGAATGGACTGAACCTCGACGCCGTCGAGGATCGCCAGGATCAGCGAGGCGGCCACCTGAGGGTCGAGCTCCCGGTTGAATTCGCCCGACTCGACCCCCTCGGCGAGGATGGCTTCCACAGTCCCGCGCGACCGGCTGTACATCTCGCGGAACATCGGCGTCATTTCTCCCTGCTGGCCCTCGCGGGCGGCCGTTGCCCAGAACTCCAGCACCAGCCGGCCCA
>CBFCZU010000057.1:0-19185 GCA_965602635.1 uncultured Planctomycetales bacterium
GGTTTCTTTGCCTGCCACGAGGTTGAACGCGGACATCGGAATCACCACGATGGCCTCCCACCCGCCCTTTAGCTTGCGGGTCTTCACCTCCCAGCCGGATTGCCAGCGGCGGTCCAGATTCTTTGCGTCATAGCTCGCGCCGTTGGCGTTCAAGGCCAACACATAACGGTCACGCCCACCGGAGATCCAGAACTCGATGTGGTCGCCTTGCGGCCAGCGCTCTTCTCCCGCGACGGGCTGCGTCGCGTTCTGCGCGTAGACCGCCTTGTCGGATGCAGTGAAACGAATGTAGAGGTTCTTCCCGTCATGGGCCGCCTTGACGGCGGTTGTTTCTGACGAGGCTTTCGCGGTTGCAGTGCGGGTGGTGACCTTGAAATCGTCACATGCGGGAGCCTTCTCCCACTGGAGCGAATCGAAGGCCCCGCGGTCGGCCTTCATCTCGGGCACTGCGGGGACGATGAGCCTGGCCATTCTCTTGGAGAAACCGGCGTACTGTTCGCGCATTCGCCTGATCATGACCTTGGAGTTGGGATGCTTGGCTGTCTTCTCCGCGTCAGCGAGCAGTTTGAGACACTTGCCTTCAAGCCCCCTCTTGACGATCAGGTTGTCGTAGTTGCCCGCAATGCTCCCGTGGGCGCCGTCCCACGCCTTGTTGTCCGGGGCGAGCCAACTGGCCTTTATCAACTCGAAATACACGAGCATCTGCGGCGCGGCCTCGCGGAAGGTCCGCTTGATGTAGTAGTGGTACAGCGCGTCGACATCCTGCGTCGGATCCCAGAAGAGGCGGGTGATCACCCACATGTTCATCAGGCCCACGTCCCACCCGAGACGATTCTCCCCAATGCCTCTTGCGCCACGGTCGTTGTCCATTTCGCAGTAGACGATGGCGTTCTTGTAGTCGGGGCATCGCATGATGGCTCTTAGATTCGCAGCCGCATAGAACCCCAGCGGTGTGGGCTTGGAGAAGTAGTACTCGTAGAAGCCAAGGCAGGGCCTGACCTTGAGCCACTGGGCGAATCTCCGTCGCCAGACGGCCGACTGTCGCGGATCAAGCAGCGGGAAGTGCATGTTGTTCGTGGGGTAGGCCGCAAAGTAGATGCCCATCTTCGGATGGAGTTTCACGCGCGGAGGCTCGGCGAAGTGAATGTATGCCAACACGTGGAGTGGAATGTCAGGGCGCAACTCCTGCCACGTCTTCATCGCCTCATTGATGAACATAAAGATCTGCGTCGAGCGAAAGAGCGGGTCCTTGATGGAATCCGGGTCTTTGCAGGCCAGCGTAGTTCCGTTGGGAAGGGCAATGGGTGCGAGGCATTTGGTGCACTGGCAGCAGAACCAGTTGTCACCCGGGCCGATGCGGACGTTATCCACGTTGCGGCCGACTTTCTTCTCGTGGGCCGCGACCATGTCCGCGAGCCCTCGGGCCCATATCGCGGGCAGGCCCGGCGTGGTGAGGCACATTGTCCCTTCGCCGTGACGGACGAAGCGGCGGGTCCTGGTGATGGGGTCCCATCCAAAGTACTCTGGATGATCCTTCGCGTGACTGCTGATTGGGGAGGCGAAAGTCCTGTTGTACGCTTCGATGAGGTCGAGTTTCTCGAATCCCTTGTACGATGCCCGAAGATCGCGACGGTTGTCGCGATTCCGCAGCAGCCACATTCCGGTCGGCCTATGGCGCGGCCAGCCCGGCCCCAACCAGCGATTCAGGAAGACGGGAACATCGATGAAGTCAGCCTCCTTCAGCGATAGATCTTTCGCCTGCCCGTGTACTGTCCCGAATGTATCATCGGGACGAGCGAAGATGATATCGGTGTTCTTCTGGAGTAGAGCATAAAGCCCGTAGAGCGTCCCTCGCGGTCGACTGCCGAATACGTATACGCTGTTCCCTTTGCGCCGCACGGCATACCCGTCGTTGCCCTCCAGCCTGGCCAAGTCCTTCTTGAACTCGCCCGCATAAGCCGTGCCGACAAACACCTTCTCGTTGGCCTTCTCGCTCGCAGCGCGGAGTATGGGCACTTTCGCGCCGGTGATCTTCTCGATCCAGCCGCAGATGTCGTTCGTGCCAAACACCTCCGCCTGCGCCGGACGATCCGACAAGACGAACTCGCCCGCGGGCTTGCCCTTCTCAACCAGCAATGCCGCCGACACCCGCGCTCCACAAAAGCACAGGAGGGCGACTACGAGAACATTTCTTCTCATGTTCAACTCACTTTCCCGACAACTGTTCGCTGCGCCCGGCGACAGCCGCCCCAATGTCGTGCTTCGCAAGCGGCCAACAGTACTTGCCCCTACTTGCTGTCCTTGAATCGCTTGTTCATCAGGTACTCAGTGCGTAATTCAGCGACCTTGTAGGTGAACTCCATCCAATCCCCCAGGGCCTTCTGGCCTTTCCTGACCGTGTCAGCATCCCAGCCATCGGGTGGGCCCATCTTCTTCCCCAGGGCAGTGTATCGGTCGATCACTGGCTTGAGGGTTCCGTCATAGAAGTCCAGATCACCGATCTTCTCGTCGCTCCAGAACGTTGCCATCTTCCTTGCCACCGCCTGGAAGCTGAACCACGCAGTTCTGAGAATTCGCTTCTCGATCTCCAGCCTTTGTTTGGCCGTTGGGGCCCTGAAATGGACCAGGCCGAAATTGCCCGTGTCATGGACCTTTCCGCCCCAAGTCATCGAGGGCCCCCACCGCATGAGACTGAAGCGCCAATTCTCATCCGTCAGTGGAAGGCGGTCGTAGAGGCGATCCCATGGAATAAAGAGGAATGTGGCAAAGCCCGTTCTGATCGCTCGCGATTCAACTCTCACGCTGTCTCTCAGAGACCGGTAATACCGATGCGGCATGGCCCAGTCATAGTGAGTGACCTTGCCCGCCAGTTGCCTTACGATCATCTGATAGTAGGGCACATTCTCCAGCCCCGGGGCGAAGAACAGTTCCAGCGCGACATCCTTGCGATCATCGACGTACTTCTGTATCTGTGGTTCGGCACAGTGAATGTAGATGTACCAGCCTTTCGAGTCATACACCATGTAGAAGGACGTCTCACGGCCCTTGAGCTTTGGGTCAGATTTCACCTCGCGTGACACCGTCGCATCAAGAATGAGCCCTTTGGCGGCCGCACTGTTGTAGGGAACGAAGCGTGATTCCTTGCCAATCCCCATCTTGACCATCTTCGACTGTGACCATGCGGCCACACCGTATGGGGGACTCTCCATATAGCGACATTCGTAGACTTTGCGGCGCGGCTTCTCGGCCGCCCCCACACTGCCCAACGCCGCACCCAGAGCGAGTATTGACAGGGCTACTCTCATGGTCTACTCCTCCATCGCCGTCTGGATCTTCAGAGTGTACTCAATCATCTCCATGCGCACCGCGTTCAGGTCCGCTGTCTTCGCATCGAGCAACTCCAGCCACATCAGCGCCTTCTTCGCAGCGTAGACGGCTCGCACTTGGCCCGTGGCAATCGCCTTTGCCGCAACCTGCTTGAGTTTGGTCGCATAGCGGACATCATCGATCCCCTCTCGGTAACCTTCCCAGGCAATGGTGTCAATCACGCCACGTGAGGTCGGGTAGACCAGGTTCATCGGTCGGAACGAGCCTCCCATGAAGTCATTCCACACGTTCTGCTTGTATTTCTTGTACAGCGTCGGATGCAACGCGGAGTAGTACTTGTAGTTGAATGATCCGTCATAGTGGGCCTTGTATCTGGCGAGGCCCTCCATGCGTCGGAAGACATCGGGATTCTCAGGGCCGGTATGCGGGCCGGCGTAGCTTGCGACCTTGGCTCCCAAGGCATGCCACGTGGCAACATTCTCACGGCTCGGCCAGCCGCCGTGATTAGCGTAACTGATGCAGTAGCCCGCCAGGTCGAAATGTCTCCCCCGATGTGTCGTCACCCAAAGCTTGACGCCCAGGGCGGTTGTGTACTCCGCCCGCTCGCGCATGATCTTGACGCGGTCCACCCCGGCCTCGTCCCAACTGGTGATGTAGACGTCGCGGTGCCCGACCTCGCCTGTCAGCGTCTTGACCAAAGCGTCGATGCGAGACTTGTACTCCTCGATGGTCTTCTCGCCCGCGGGATATGCCCAGCCCCTGGAGATGAGCGGCTTCATTACGAATCCCGCAGCCTTCATCATGTGCAACTCGTGCTGCAGATTCGCAATCGCCTTCGCACGGTCCTTTTGCCGACTGAGCGTCAGGTCGGAACGACAGTTGTAGACGTTATGGTCAAGGAGATTCCGGTATATGGCCTTCTGCTGTCGATCCGCGATTTCAGGAGCTATCCCCAGTCGATTACAGATGTCAAGAACGCCCGTGCCATAGAGCGTAACCAGATAGGGAAGGTCCAGGTCGTAGTACGTCCTGGGCATGGGCAGTTCGAATGGAAGAACGCGCACTGATACAGTCATCGCCCCGACGCCCTTGCCATCGGCAACCAGCGTGATCTTGCCGCTGTAGATTCCCGCTGCGGCCGTTCCAGGGACCTTGACCGTGATCCAGATCTGCTTGTTCTCGCCCTTCCTGAGACGCACGGGCTGGAGCGTCTTACTATCCGCAACGGGTTCCGTCAGGTAGTTGAACGCGTCAGTCGCCTGGTCCTTCGGATAGCTGATCGACTGGTACTCGTCACCCACGCGGAGATAGTTCTCCTTCTTCTCGCGATCGACCCGTACGAGCGTTTCATCGTTCAGGAGCAGTTCGGGCACGAGTTCGCGACGACTGCTATCGCCGAAGTAGCTGTACCATGCCGTTCCACCCTGGTACCAGCACTTGACGACTTTGATGTCGACGTTGGCCGCGGGAATCGCACCTCCGGGCCCTAGCAGTGGTGACGCCTTTAACTCGAGCCTGGCCACGTTCACTCGCGGCGAAATCACGAACGAAACCGGTTCAAATGCGCCCTTGGCTGCGACAATCCGCAGTTGCGAACTCAATCGCCCGTCACGGGGCAGGGTGTGTGGCAGGCGAGGACACGAACTCAACGCCGGCACGGTGTAACAGACCAACGGCCCTTCACTCCCAAACCCCTCCGTAGCGGCACCCGCCACGGGAGTTCCAGAGCCCATAAGCACGACAGCCAGCAACCCCGACAAGCTGAATCTGAGTATCACGTGGTACCTCCTTTCTACCCAGTCGGATCGACAAGGCCGTTTTGCGTGAAGTGATCATACGGCCAATCGTGAGCGAAAGCCACTCTTGGTGACTACTCGTACTCCCCCTGCGAACGTCCTTTCTCAGAAGTCAGTCGTCGGCCTGCAGAGCGACTCTCGGTGTCCTGGTCCAGCGAGTTTCGGCCCGCACACTTCCCGAACAGACTTGGGGGTCTTGACCGAACAGAACCACGCGGTAAGCTGTGGCTTCACTGACACTAACGAGGCCACGGAGGCTTTCCCTTGTGCGATCAATCTCTTCCAGACATTCCGCTGCCTTCCGGATGGGATAGCGGCGTCAAATCGGCCATCCTGCAAGTCATTTCCCTCGCCTACTACGCCATCGCAGCGGCCCGCGGCTGGGCCGCCAACAGCATCAACGCACGTGTCCGGCTCGCAAGCGACAACAAGCAGCTCAAGCAGGAGAACCAACTCCTTCGCGAGGAGATCCGAATCAAGGACGCTCGCATGGTCAGAATCAATCCACGACGTCGGCCATACTACCCCGCGGCCCTCCACGTACCGGCTCCGCGCGGTGAGATACATGCGTCTGGCGTCGGATGCCGCCACGACCAGTTGACAGACGGTGCCGGCCCGGAGGTCCCGGCCGGCTCTACGCCAGGTGCGGGCGCCGTCGTCGGTGCGGTAGACTGCCGCCGGGGCTCCGCTGGTGACGCACCAGTAAACGCCCTTCCGGGTGGGATGGGCTACGAGATCGCGGACGCTGCCCGGGGCTGCGATGCCGTTGTTGCTAGCTCCCCAAGTGTGGCCACCATCCTCGCTGGAGTACACCCCATGGCCGGTGGCAATCGTGAGCAGGCGCCTGGCCTGTCTCGAGCTGGCGGGATCCACGAGCAACGCCCTGTGCAGGCCGGCGGGCAGGCCGGTCTTCGGTGTTCCCACCTGGCGCCACGTTCTGCCCCCATCGGTGGACTCGGCGACCACTCCGCCGCGGCCCGAGGTGGATCGCCATCCGAAGGCTGCCCAGCAGTGTTCCGCGTCAGCCGGGTCAAACGCCATCGCCAGCGGCCCTTCTCGAAAGCGGCGATCGATGCCTTCCACGCTGCGGCGGAACGTGCTGCCCGCATCGGTTGAGACCAGCAGCCCGAGGTCGGCATACCCGAAGTAGAGCCGCTTCGGATCCCCAGGATGCACGAAGACGTTCAACATGCAGGTGACCTCGAGTCCTGTCCCGCGGAAGCGGCCGTCGGCGAGCTGTCGGCAGTACCGCTGCCGCCACGTCGCTCCGCCGTCGGACGTCCTGAAGACGTGCATCGAGCTGCCCCAATAGAGGACGTCGGGATCGAAAGGCGACATGCTCAGGCACGTGACGGAAGCCGCGTTGAACGTGATCCAGCCGGGGTCGGCGATGTTCGTGATCGACTTCCACCGCCGTCCGCCGTCAGTGGTCTTGTACATCCTGTGATTGCCCCATCCGAGCCCGCCCACGTAGGAGATGTCGGGGTTCCTCGGATGCACGGCCAGCCGGTCGTAGTTGAACGTCTTCTGTTCGGCCTCGCCGGGCTTGCTGACTCGCTGCGCGAGGCCGTCCAGGCATGGCCGCCAACGGTTGCCGCCGTCGGTGGACTTGTAGACGCCGCCTTGCCAGGGCTGCCTGCCGGCAGCGGCGCGCACGGTCAGGTAGATGACCTCCGGTCGCTCTCGGCACAGGGCCAGGCGGCGCGCGTGACCGTGCGGCAGGCCCTCGACCGTCGGCTTCCACGTCTTGCCCGCGTCGCGGCTCTGGAAGACACCGTGCTGGCAGGCGAGGTAGAGATGCCCGCTGCCCCGAGGGTCGAGAAGGAGGTCGCTGATCCAGGCGTTCGCGGGCAGGCTGCCTGCCTCGTTGATGCGGGCCCAGTGCGCTCCACCGTCCGTCGTCTTGAAGACCGCTCCCGCGCCGTAGTCCCGAAGCCGCGGGCGTCCGATGCCGGCATAGAGCGTCTCGGGCGCCTTCGGGTCGATCAGCAACGCGCCGATGGGGGCCGTCCAGCGGTACCGGCCCTTCGGCGGGAAGCCGTCGCGCAGCCACCGCCAGCTCTGGCCGCGATCGCTTGACTTGTATACCCCGCTCTCACACCCGAGGTAGATCACGTTCGCGTCCCGCGGATGCGGGGCAATGCACTCGACCCAGTAGTCCTGAAGGCCCGCGTTCCGGATCGAGTAGCTTCGGCCGCCATCGGCGGATCGGTAGAAGCCGCCCACGTCGCAGCCCACGAACAACTCGTTCGCGTCGTGCGGGCCGGCGCAGATCGACTGAATCCAGCCGCCCCCGCCCGGCCCGAGATTGCGCCAGGCGGGGCTGCCCGGGGTCGCTGCATCTAGGCTGCCGGCGGGCAGTAGTATGGCCCACAGCGCTAGAGATCGCATCGGTCAGTGGTCCTCCGGAGTGCCGCCGTCTCGCAGCTCCCTTGCCGAGATCGCGAAGAGAATGAGCGAGACGTCCAGTTCATTGTCATCATGGGCGACCCGTCTGGCGGTCTCACGGTCAGCCTCCGGGTTCCCAGAATCTGCGTACGGTGCGCAGGAATCGAGCGTCAGCTGTGCGGAGGCTTGGTGACTTACTGTTCCTCCTTCCCCTTGCCCCGTAAGACGAGGATCCCCCACGGTCGCAACGCCGGAATGCGAATGCCGCCGTCCGGACCAGTTTTCAGGGGGGTCTGCGTCTTGAGCGCCGCGTACTCGCCGCTCCGGTCCGCCTTCACGTGCAGGGCCTTCTCGTAGGGCGGCGGCGTCAGCAAGGTCGCGCAGTCAGGGCCTGCCTTGACGATGCGCGGCAAGTCCAGCTTGACGACCGCCGGTTGGGGCTGATCGGACCAGTCCACCAGGTGGACCACCACCGGGGCCTCGGGCAGGTTGGGCTTGGCGCGGAGGAAGGCGAACAGGCCCGGGTGGTCCGACGGCAGGCAGATCGGCGGGCCAGGGTCGCCGTACAGGTCGCAGCGGATGCCCTTGCCGACGGCGCCGGCGTACTCGTAGCCGTCCAGATACTCCCGTGCGGCCCGGACGAATCCCAGCAGGTCCGCATACTGCTCGGGCGTCCCGAAGTAGCGTGGCGCGTCGCGGGGCATGTAGACGTCCCAGGGCGCCATGCACAACCCGCCGCAGGAGTAGGCCGTGGCGATGGTCCGTCGCGTGCGCCTCAGCCAGCCGGGAAGGTCGCCCCGGTCGCCCTTCTTGGGCATGGTGATCACCTGCACCCGGCCGGACTTGCGTGCGCTGGCGTAGAGGTTGTGCAGGTACACGGCGGTGGCGTGTCTGAACGCCAGCTCGCCGAAGACCCAGTCGAACTGTTTCTCCAGATTCGACCACCGCCGCGCGCCGTTGTTGCACGACATCGGCACTCGCCGGCGGGCGTAGGCGTTCAGGGCCTTGCGCGTTCGCTGGTGGAACGCGATCGTGGCCTCCATCTGAAAGGCTTCGAATCGCTCCTTCATCTCGCCGCCCCTCCAACGGCGAAAGGCGTCGCCGGCCGGGGCCTTGCGCGCGAGGAAGTGCTCGCGTACGTCGAACGTATTCGGATCGGCGACGCCGAGTTTGCGGCGCTGCTCGGCGTCGGTGGTGCGGGCGAGGTGTCGGCGAAAGGCCGCCACGCAATACTTGCAGAAGCACCCGCCCCAGAAGCAGGCGAAGTGGTTGGCGCTCGGCTCGTCCCGCTGCATGACCTCGGCGCCGGCGTCGATGTACCGACTCAGATACGCCATGTAGCCGCGCTCGAGCTCGGGGTTGTTGATGCAGCCCCAGATGGTTCGCTTCCACGTGCGCTTCCAGTGTGCGATGCACGGCCGGCCGGCCAGGTCAACGACCACGACCTTCTCGAACCAGTCATCGGGGGCGTTCTCAACCGGGATGTACGACGGCGCGGCCGCCGCCCCGCCGAACACGCGCCCGCTCGCCCGAACGCGGCCGATGAAGGCCTTGTCGGTGATGTACGCCCATTCCAGGCGCGTGACATGGAAGGCCTTCAGGGCCGCCATGGTGTCGTGCGGGTCCCTCGCGTTGGCCGGGTGCAGACGGAGGCTCCGCATGATGACGTCCGACGCCCGGGGCGCCCCGGGCGGCCGGGCCACTGACCGGGCCACGTCGCAGGGCCGCGGCGCGGCGACGGCCTCGCAGCAGAACACGAACACCACACCGGTCAGCCAAAATGATCGCATGCCCGCCATCGGTTCCTTTCCATGCCTGGGTGTCTTCTGTACGTCGGTCGTCGACTTGGGGTCACGGGTCCCGTCCCGTACAAGATCGCTTTCGAAGCCAGCTTGTGGCTACCATGGACGCCGGCACGTTCGCACTCTAGCATATGATCGTCGTGGTTGAGGAGAAACGGAAGACATGGCTTCGGCAGTCGGACGGATCAGGCTTTGTTGGGTCACAGGTATGCTGGCGGTATCGGGGGCTGCCCGGGCGGAGAAGCCCGTGTCTCGCGCTGTCTTTGTTGAGGACGGTAAGCTCATCGAGGTCCGGCAGGAAGGTAAGGGGTGGCTGACCAGGGATGGGCTCTTGACCTGCGGCGGCACGGGTCCAGTGCTGATAGCGCCGCGGGAGCTGGGCGGCGGCGCGTTCCATATCCGGGCGAAGCTGACGATCCGCAACCTCGCCAAGAGCGCCGCCTCATTTCAGATCGGCGGCGGGCACTTCGGCTTTGAGGGCCGCCACGGACGACCGTTCGTGGAAGGGCCGCCTTTCCGTCCGGCCGGTGACAAAGGCTACGTGCGGCCCGGCAAGGCGCTGGTGGCCGAAGGCAAGGCGTTTCTGCTGGAGGTGATCCGGCGCGGGGGTGAGCTGGCCTTTCAGATCGACGGCGCAGTTGTGTATCGCACCAAGGTCCCGACCGGACGGCTCGGAACGTTCGGCTTCCGCCCTTGGAGAAGCACGATGGAGATCGCCGACTTCAGCGCCGAGGGCGACCTCCGGCCTCTGCCGAAGCCCGTGCCCGAGACCGTGCTTTTCACCAGCGGCGAAGGCGGCCATCACTCCTACCGCATTCCCGCGATCATCGTCACCGGCAAGAGCACGGTGCTGGCCTTCTGTGAGGGCCGCAAGAACAGTCGGAGCGATACCGGCGACATCAACCTGGTGATGCGCCGCAGCACTGACGGCGGGAAGACCTGGTCGCCACTGCGGATCATCTGGGACGACGCGGGGAATGTCTGCGGTAACCCGTGCCCGGTCGTCGACCAGAGCACAGGCACGATCTGGCTGCTGCTTACGTGGAACCTCGGCTCAGATGGTGAGGGCGGCATCAAGGCCGGCAGAAGCAAGGACACGCGCCGCGTCTACGTCAGCCACAGCGACGACGATGGCGTGACCTGGTCCAAGCACGTCGACATTACCGCGACGACGAAGAAGCCCCAGTGGCGCTGGTATGCCACCGGCCCGGGAGTGGGCATTCAACTGCAACGGGGCAAGCACAAGGGGCGACTGTTGATCCCCTGCGACACCAGCATCCACGACGACGGCAAGCACCCGTACCGCTCGCACGTGATCTACAGCGACGACCACGGCAAGACCTGGAGGCTGGGCGGAGTGGCCGACGAGAAGACCAACGAGTGCCAGGCCGTCGAACTGGTCGACGGGCGGATCTACCTGAACATGCGGAGCTACCACGGCAAACACTGCCGAGCCGTCTCCACCAGCTCCGACGGCGGGGCCACCTGGTCGGCCGTGGCGATGGAGCCGGCCCAGCCGGGCCCGGTCTGCCAGGCCAGCGTGCTTCGCTACTCGGCCGTCGACGCCGGCGACAGTCAGAACATCCTCCTCTACTCGGGTCCCGGCGGTCGCGGCCGCGACCACATGACCATCCGCATGAGCCGCAACGAGGGCCGCACCTGGCCCGTCGCGAGGGTCCTTTGCGAGGGCGGGAGCGCCTACTCCTGCCTGACCGTCCTGCCCGGCGGCGATATTGGCTGCCTGTACGAGAAGGACGGGTACCGGACCATCGTCCTCGCCCGTTTCCCGCTGGAATGGGTTACGGCCAAGCCCTCGCGCTAGTCTGCGTCGCGCGGTGGTCGGCGCGTAGGCGAGAACCTGGCGTGCGAACAACAACTGGGTTCCTTTGAGGAGCCGATACCTGTCCGCCGCCCAGGCGCCCAACGGGGTGATCTACCTGTTCGGCACCCGAATGCGTTGCGTGGCGTTCAACGAAGCGTGGCTTTGCCAAGGCCGGCCGTTGGCGGACAAGTGAAGGAGAACGCGCGCATGATCGTGAGCGGACGGGGCATGGTCCTATGCTCTTGCTTCCTGGTGGGCACGGTCTGTGGGCCAGCGGCCCGGGCCAGGGACGGCAAGAAGAACAGGCCCTACCGGCTGAAGACGTTGAGCGTCAAGCAGCCCCTGCTGTGGGGCGCCAAGTGCAGGCTGCCCGACGGGCGCGGTCTGGCCTTCGGCGGGCAGGACCGCAGCAGCGCTGATGGCCGACCGCATACGAGGGTACTTGTTGACGGCAGTTGGCGGGCCATCCATCGTGAGCTTCGGAAGGCCAACGCCCTTCAAGGCCTTCGCGACCGAGCGTGGCGGCTACGCAACGAGATCAAGGACATCCGCGCCGTCGCGCGGCGGCTTTGGTTCCGGGGCCTGCCGGCCGAGGAGGAGGCCGGCATGGCGGCGCGGCAGGTCCGCCCGGCGCAGCAGGCTTTCTTGAAGGCCCTCGGCGCCCTGATTGGCGACCTTCGGGCGGCCAAGGGGTTGGGCGACTACGAGGTGGGGCAAGCCCGCTTCGCCGCGGCCGGGAAGCTCATCCGGCCGATCCAGCGGCGCGTCGAGGCGGCGGATATCAGGGCGATGCGCGAGTGCCAGGTCCGCATCGCCGTCGCGGCCGAGGCGCTCGACGCCGAACCGCCCGCCCGCGCGTTGAGCCCGATCGCCTATGACCCGAGGACCAAGCTGTTCGTGATCTTCGGCGGCGACCACCTGGACTACCTGACCAACGACACGTGGGTGTTCGACCCGGCCGGGCGGCAGTGGCGGCAGCGCCGTCCGACCTCGGCGCCCGCGCCGCGGGCGGGGCATACGCTCACTGCGAGCGGCGACGGAACCATCAAGCTCACCGGTGGCTTCACGTACTACTCCAACACTGACTACTGCGGCGGGCAGTACGTGGACCTCTCCGATGGGGACTACACGTACGACGTGGCGAAGAACACCTGGCGCGGCGCTCGCCTCCAGCCGGGCGACGCGCGCGTCTATCGCACCGGGCCGTTCCATCCGGGCTTCTACATGCAGGGAGACCGGCCGGACGCCGCGGCCTTCGAAGCGACGCTCAAGGAACTGCCCGCGAACCAATGGGTGGCGACCGATCCGCCGTACCGGCCGCGGCTCAACCGCGACTGGGGCACGGCCGTTATCGACACGCGCCGCGACATGCTGCTTCGCTGGAGCGGCGGGCACTCGGCCCACGGGGGCACGGACGTGCCGCACTTCCACTTCGCCACCAACCGCTGGGAGCTGGCCTACCCCGTCGAGTTCCCGCTCGGCCAGCTCTACAGCAACACGTCGTATCCGGGTGGGTACAACCTCAACCTCCGGCCGGGGATGACGGGGCACACGTACCAGAACTACGGCTTCGACCCGATCAGCGGGAACATGGTTCAGACCGGCCACTACGAGCACTTCTACGTCTACGACCCCAACCGCGCCGACTGGGTCTCGCGCGGGCCCAAGCCCAAGGGAATGCAATACAACTCCTGCTTCTACACCCTCACGCTGTGCACCACGTCCAAGGGCCTGCTCTGCTGGACCAAAGACGGCCGGCTGTACCTGTACAAGCACGCCGCCGGCGAATGGGCGGCATTGGAAGCGACCGGCGCGAAGCTGCCCGGCGCCGTCGTGGACCACTCGACGCTGGCGTTCGACTCCCGGCGCGGCCGGGTGCTGTTCTTCGTCAAAGCCTACGGCAAGGCTCCCTACGACGGACAGGTGTACGAGTTCGGCCTCGAGTCCGGCCGCGTCGCGGCCCTATCGCCGGCCAACGCGGCCTTGGCCTCCCGGGCGGCGTGGATCGACCGGTGCTGCTATGACCCCGTCAACGACGTCGTCCTGATGGCCACGTATCTCGACCGCGACAGCCAGCGGTGGACGCCGACGCCCGCCTACGACTGCGCCCGGAACGAGTGGACCGCGCTGAGTCTGAAGTACGACGTGAAGCCGGCGCGCTACCGCGCCCGACGGGCCATGCCGCACGGCCACTCCGCCGGCGTGATGTTCGACCCGAAGCGCAAGCTCATCTGGGGCACGGACACCAACAGCCAGGTCTACGCGCTGAAGCTTCACGCCCCGACGGCCCGTGCCGGCGGTGATTGAGCGAGCGGGCGCCGAGAGGAATCCGAATGCGACGAATGACAGTGGTCGTTGCCCTGGTGCTGTTCGCGGCTACGGGCCTGCGGGCGGCGGCACGTAAGGCGCCGGACAAACTCGTCACCTCGCTGACCGTCGAGCAAGCCGACGGCGGAACGAACATAGTATTCGCCGTCCGGGCCGCGACCGACGTGGAGGTGGCGATCCTCGATGCCCACGGCAAGGTAGTGCGTCATCTCGCCGCCGGCGTTCTGGGCGTCGGCGCCGCGCCCCCGGCGCCGCTCGCACTCGGCCTCCGCCAGCGCCTGACATGGGACGGCAAGGACGACTACGGCCAACCTGTCGCCGACGCGTCCGCCTGCTCCGTCCGCGTGCGGGCCGGCATGGGCGTCAGGCTGGACCGAATCGCCGGTGGCGATCCCTACGCGTACTACTCCAGGGACATGGGTCAGGGCGATCATGCCGCCTGGCGGATCACGGGCCTGGAGGCCAAGCCCGACGGCGCGGTGTACGTGCTGGGCAACGCCAACAACTACGGCCCGGCCGCCCTCCGCCGATACGACGCCAACGGCAGCTATCTCAGCACAGTGTATCCGCCCCCCGCCGGAAAGAAGGCCGACCAGGTCAAGGGGTGGGGCATCCACGCGAGAGAGGATGGCACGTACAGCTTCCAGTTCAACGATCTGGACTCGCCGGCCTTGTCGAGCACGTTCATCTGCGGCAACCGGGGCAGGATCGCCACGTTGATTCCGTCGCCCGGCCGGGACCGGCTCCTGCTGACCCACGAGTACCGGTTGATGACGGTCAACACGGACGGAACGATCCCGGCCGAACCGGTCCTTGAAGGCAGGTTCGTCAACGAGCCGCCCATGGTTCACCCGGAGAAGAACACCTGGAAGGTCCCCTGGAAGCTGACGGGCCAGATGCACACCTGCCTGTCTCCCGACGGCAGGCATCTCTACATCGCCGGCCTCTTCGCGGGAACGCTGGGCGAGAGGAGACGGCACATCGGCGCGGAGGCGACGGGGTTCTGGCGGGACGGCAAGGTCTTCAAGGTCGACCTGACCACAAGAAAGGCCGAGGTGTTCTTCGCGCTGGACGAGGACAAGGTGATCCGCGACCTGAAGGCCCGCGAAGCCTCGCCGATCGCGGACGCCCGATACGGCAATTACGCGGCCCTGCAAGGCGTGGCCGCGGACGCCGAGGGACGGGTGTTCGTCTGCGATCGCCAGAACCGGCGGATCGTCGTGCTGGACAGCGCCGGCAAGCTCCTACGCGAGATTCCCCTGGCGCATCCAGACGCGATCGCCGTCCACCCCAACTCGAAGGCCCTCTACGTGACGACGCGCACCGGCCACTACCACGGCAAGGGCGAGCTCAAGCTGTTGAGGTTCGGCGACTGGACGCGCGATACGTCCCCCCAGGCGACTTTGCCCCTGTGCGAAGTGCGCCACTTCAGCCAGCCGACGCACCTTGTCGCAGTCGAGGTCCGAGGCGAGGTGTTCGTCTGGGTCGCCTATTCGGCGCTTCCGGTTCGGGTCTACCGCGACAGCGGCGCGGACCTCGCGCTGGTCAAGGACTTCTACGAGGCCGGCCGGCAGCGCGCCCTGGACCTCCAACACTTCGCCGCGGACCCGAAGACCGAGGGTCTCTACTTCGCAGACGGCTTCGGGTTCTGCTCGAGGATCGCCGACTGGGCGAACCCGGAGTTCCTGCCCTGTTTGGAGGGCGAAGGCAAGCCCGTCCGGGCGATCGCCCTGGCGATCGACGCCCGGAACCGGTGGCTCTACACCCGTGACGACCGCAAGCCGGTCATGCGATACAGGCTTGGCAGCGACTTCCTTACCCCCGGGCCAGTCGGCGGATCGGGGACCAACGCCTGTACGCCGAAGCTCAGCAACGACTGGCGCATCGGCCTGGGCAAGGGCGACCGGGGCATCGCCGCCGCCCCCGACGGCAGCCTCGCAACCCTGGGCGCGCTGGGCACGGGCCCCGACTACGGCGGGTACCTGCGCTTCTTCCAGGCGGACACAAACGAGGCACCATGGGATGGCCTTCTGTTCAGGAGCTTCGGCCAGAAGGTCCGCGCCGCGGGTGTCCGCTTCGACCGCCGGGGGAACCTATACGCCGGCAAATACGACGGCCCGCCCAAGGACCCACCGAAGGGCTTTGAGGTCGACAGGAACTTCCTCCAAAGCACCGGCCGCATCTATAAGTATGCCCCCACGGGGTCCCTGACGGCCGGCGGCCTGTTCCCGACGGCGCCGGTCAAGCCGGCCAAGGTCTACGACATCCACTACGGCGTCATTGGCCCGCACTTCAGCAGAACGCCGCGTTTCGGCGTCGACGGCTGGGGCCGCATCTACTATCCGACGTCCCTTCTGCCGCAGGTGTCGGTAATCGACAACGAGGGCAATACGATCCTCCGTTTCGGCACGTACGGCAATCGCGACTCCACCGGCGGCCTCCCGGGCGACCTCGTGCCCGTCCAAGGCGTCCCCATGGCCTGGCCCAGCAGCGTGGACGCCACCGACGACTACATCTATGTGTCTGACATCGTGAACATCAGACTGCTACGGCTCGCCAAGACGTTCCAGGCGACGGCCGCCGCAAGAATCCGGCAGCAATGACGCGGCATTCCCAACGTCCAGGTTAAGGCTATCCGAATGACCCGATCGACAATCGCCCTGGCGCTTGCGGCGTGTGGGGCCGCAGGGGTGGACGCGCCGAGATATCCGACCCCGCTTGAGTGCCCAGGCTTCGCGAGGCCCCGGTTCACATCGCGGCCGGTGGAGAAGGCCTACCCCGGGATCCAGTACTCGATGCGCCCGGCCATCAAGGGCGGCGAATACCCCTACAGGTTCTCACTGACCAAGTCGCCGGCGGGAATGAAGATCGACGCGCGCAGCGGCGCGATCACCTGGCCGGCCCCCGCCGCAGAGGGCACCCACGGGGTCGAGATCTCGTTGCGCGACGCCGGCGGCCGGATGGCCGCGCAGGCGTTCACGCTGACGGTCACGAAGGCAGGCTTCTACTTCCTCAGTCCCGAGGGCAACGATGGGGCCGACGGCTCGGCGGCCAGGCCCTGGCGGACCGTGATGCGCGCGGCGAACCCGCCGGAGAGATTCTCCTACCCGCCGGGCGCCATGGTCGTCCTGCGCGGCGGCCGGTACACGGTGAAGGCCCCGGCCTCGCCCGGTAAGCGCAACGAGAACGTGCTGCGGCTCGACGCCCGATCGCCGCGGTACTGGCTCGCATACCCGGGCGAGAAGCCGGTGATCGACCTCGGCTGGAGCGCCGCCAGGCAGAAGGCTGTCCACGAGCAACAGGCCGCCGCCGACAAGCTCGCGGGGGCCGGCAAGGCGCCGAGCACGCAGGGCTACGGCCACCGCATCGCGGTCGGCCGAGGCTGCGAGTACGTCTACATGGACAACCTGGAGGTGAAGAACGCCTGCTACTACATGTTCGTCCTGTGGGACGGCGGCAAGACCCTCCACCTCCGCCGGATGAACCTGCACCACCTCTGGGCCGACTGGGCGGAGAACCCGGCCTTCATCTTCACCTTCGCCGGCAACCGCAAGGGCGACTTCCAGGCCTGGGGCGTCCGGCCGGAGTGCGACTACTATCGCAACTTCGTCATCCAGGACTGCTGGATGCACGACCGCTTCTACGTCGCCCCGCGCGGCGGGCACGGCGGGGCGATGGTCTTCTACACCGTTCGCGACGCCGTCGTGGAAGACAACGTCATCGAGAACATCCAGCGCGGTGAGTGCTTCGGCGACAAAGACAACGGCTACGGGAATACCTACCGCGGCAACGTCCTGCGCGGGCGGTGCTCGCTGCTCGGCCAGTGGAACAACGACGAGATCGAGATCTGCCACAACACGGTCGAGGGCGAGATCCGGGCGGGCCTCCAGCCGGGATGGCTGCGGAACGTCTGGATCCACCATAACACGATTCGCGGAACGGTCTCGCTGATGGGCGGCGGAACCAAGGTCCCCGAGAAGCTCGATGAGAGCGCCGGCGATTTCTCGAGAGCAACGACGGCGGATTCGGCGAGGGCGATCCGCCAGTACCCCGCCGGCAAGCGGCTCGTCCACTTCTACCGCAACGTGATCGCCGCGCCGCCGGCCGATGCCGGCGACCGCCGGGTGCACGTGATCCTCCGCCTGCCCAACAACAGGAACTTCGCCGAGCGATGGCGCTTCGTCCGTTGGGACGAGAACGTCGTGGACGCCGAGTCCCGCATCGAGCTGCTCTGGAACCGGTTCACGGACTTCTCGATCATGAAGGCGGCCGGGTACGACGCCAAGGGCTTCCTCGAAGAGGTAACCCTCGACGCCAACGGGCGGCTTCCCGCGGACTCTCCTCGCGCGGGCAGGTTCGGCAGACTGTCTCCCCCGCCGGCGCGACAACGCAAGGAAGCTCGGTAGGCGTTGAGCCGGCGGAACTGGCCTCGACGCAATGGCCCGGTATAATGCCGCCATCGATGAAAGGAGCGGCCAACGGGTGACCAATCCCGTGGTGTCACGGGTGCCATGCTGAGCGAGATTGCTCTCGAAGTCACCCCTTGGCTTCCATCCACCCCATGACCTTCACACCTTGGCAGTTCTTCGTTGTGGCCGTTGCCGGCTGGATGAACCGGCAGCAGCAGGACGTGATCGCCTACCTGCGCGAGGAAAACCGCATCCTGCGGGAGAAGCTTGGCCAAAAGCGGATCATCCTGAACGACTCCCAAAGGCGTCGGCTCGCGGCGACGGGCATGAAGCTGGGGAGGGAGCTGCTGCGCCAGTTCGGCACGCTGTTCTCGCCCGAGACCATCCTGACGTGGCACCGCAAGTTGGTGGCCCGCAAGTACGACGGCTCCGACCGCCGGGGCAAGCGAGGACCTGCCCCCACCAAGGCCAACATGATTCGCAAGCTGGTGCTCCAGATGGCCGAGCAGAACCCCTCGTGGGGCTACGGCCGGATCAACGGCGAGCTGAAGAAACTCGGCTACGAGGTCCACTGGCAGACGGTCCGAAGGGTCATGCTCGACGCCGGCCTGCTGCCCGATCCGGACAAGCCCTACAAGACGACGTGGAAGACCTTCATCCAGAGCCACTGGGAGAGCATCAGCGCCTGCGACTTCTTCAGCGTGGAGGCTTGGGGGCTGAAGGGCCTGACCCGCTACATGGTCTTCTTCGTTATCGACCTAGCCACGCGGCGCGTCCAGATCGCCGGCATTCATGTCGATCCGTGCGAGGCCCAGATGCTCCAGTGGGCCCGGAATCTGACCGACGCCGAGGACGGCTTCCTCAAGGACAAGCGGATCCTGATCCATGACCGCGATCCGCTGTTCACCAAGAAGTTCCAGCAGACGCTTGGGGCGGCTGGCGTGCGGTGCTTGAAGATGCCCAAGTGGTCGCCCAACTTGAATCCCTACGCGGAAAGCTGGGTGAGGGCAGTGAAGGCCGAAGTCCTCAACAAGATGATCCTGTTCGGAGAAAAGCACGTTCGGTTTGTCGTCGAGCAGTACGCAGAACATCACAACCTCGAGCGTCCGCACAAAGGGCTGGATTACTGCCGACCGGTCGAACCGGACATTCCCCCGACTCGGGAAGGCGAAGTCAAGTGCCACGAGCGGCTGGGCGGGTTGCTCAAGAGCTACTACCGCGAGGCGGCATGAAGGCTCTTACGGGACATGTAGCGGTTGAGGAAAGGGCGATGAAGGCGTTCGATGCAAGCCGGGTCTGGGTCGATGAGTCAG
>CBFCZU010000058.1:0-19035 GCA_965602635.1 uncultured Planctomycetales bacterium
GTGTTGCCAAAGCAGACTCGCCATGCTTGCAGATCACCTCTTGGCCGGAGTAGAATCGCCCTCGACATATTCCGGCGTGGGGTGGTCCATCTCGAATCGCCTCTGCTGGGCCCGTGCCAGGCTTCAGCGACTAGCCGGCGAGGCACGGCTTAGTCGAATCGCCGCGAAAGGGCAGAGCGGCCTGTGCGACACGTGGATAAGCTCCCGATCCTTTGCACCACGCGGATCGAGGCGACATGAGAACCGGAATCAAAACGGGCGAGGAAAGGGGCCAAGAGACCATGAGCAAGTGGCTTCGTAGCCTTGTAATCGTCTCCCTTGTGGCGGGGCCGTTGACCACCACGACGGCAGGTGAGCCGGCCGTTGGCGATGCCGACGCGCATGCACGCGGGAAGGTAAGCGGGAGGCTCATAGTGCCCGACCAGAAGGGCTTGCCGCCCGGGTCGCACGTGACCGTCTACAGCCGGAGAAAGGTGGGAAACGCTGACCACGCCCACGCGGGCGTCTCGCCGGTGGGCAAGGACGGGCGTTTCGCCCGCGAGGTGCCGCGGGGCGATGTCCGTATCGTTGCTGAGGCCCCTGGTTTCGCAGTGGCGCTGCTGGGCCCGTTTCCGCTTCGGCCGGGGGAAGAAGTCTCCGACTTGGAGATCAAGCTCACGCGAGGCTTCACCGGTCAGGTTCAGCTACGGAGCAAGGGCCGAAAACAACCGGGCGTCGGGGTCGTCACCGCCAGCCTCACCCATGCCCTGACCGCTGGATGGGGCATAAAGGTGGGGGAATTTCGATTTGATGCCCGCGGCCAGGCCCGCATCCTGCGATGTCCTTCCATCCCGCTGGACCTGCAGGTGCGTGCCTCGCCCTTCGAGCATCGTGAGTTCAAAGGTGTCGCCCTGGCCGCTAACAAGGTGGGGTACCTTGACCTGACCCCGGCCGTCCCGTCGCGTGGAAAGGTACTCAGTAGCGCAACCGGGAAGCCCATCCGCGGGGCGAGGCTCAAGATCGTCTGGTCCAGCCCCCCGGCGGACGTCTCCCACGGTGGGTGCGGCTGGAGCGTGGGCAGGGGGCCGGTGTGGGCCAGGTCGGACGATCAGGGGCGTGTAAGCCTGGACGTGTTGCGCAAGGACTGGGACTACTGGTTCGAGGTCTCGGCCGATGGTTTCGCCCCCAGGCTGGTCGGCCCGTTCCAAGCCGGCAAAGGATTCGGCGAGGTCAAACTGGCACCTCCCATTGAAGTTTCAGGCGAGATACGGGCAAGTCCCGAAGTGCTGAAGCGCGTCTCAGGGCGGTGGCATCAGACCTTCACGACTAAGCACCGAGGGTCATCATCCCGGTCGACGACGCCCTGCGGCGAGTCGATCCACACCCGTGTTCGGGGCGAGAGGATTCCTTTCCGGATAACGGGTTTGCACAAGCGGCACTTCAGTCTTCAGGTCTACTTCAAGACGCCTGGCCTGAAAAATCAGGAATTCAAGACCGAGCTGAAGGAGTCCATTCGCGGCCTGATCATCACGCCGACCGGTGTGCACGTTGAGCCGACTGTGCGCGGCACGACGCGCCCGGCGAGGGGCGAGGGGTAGCGTTTGCGCGCGCGTTTCGGTCACTTGGGCGTTTGGGATTTGATGCTTGTTTGTGATTTGAGGGTTTGGTGCTTGGGTTTTCGCCTCGCGGGGGGACGCCCCTGAACCACGGCTGAAGCCGTGGCCTATTACCACCAAAAACAAGGACGCTGAAGCGCCCTTGGGAGAAACGCTCTGAAACCGCCCCAGCCCAAAGGGCTGGAGTGCTTGAGCCCTTCGGGCTCAGCGCGTTGCCCCCCCGGCGACAGCGTGGTTGCTCCGCTGCGCTTCGCAGCCCACGGCACCGGGCGCCCACTTCCGGCCCGGCGGGCCGGGGGAGAGTGGCCGTGGGCGTGAGCCCACGCTCCCGGCCGGCGCATCGGGACAAGCCCCGGAGGGGCGCCGGAGACGGCCCCCCCCTTGCCGCCCGCCGCCGGGAGAGGCTACAATGGTGCCCTCGATAGGACGGGGCGGGGGACTTCATTTCCGGTCCCCGGCAGCAGACGGCGCGTGCCCCGTGGCCGAGCCAGAAAGGACAGGGCCGCCAATGCAACGCCAAACACAGGCTCCTTGCCCCTTTGCTTCAAAGGGGAGCATCTTCGTGCGTAAGGGCACTTGGCGTCCTTACGCCTTGATTGCCGTTGGTGCACTTATCACAGCACTGCACGGTTGCGGATACACATACCGCCCCATTTCGTTGAGAAGCCGAGATGGTCAAGTCGAGTATCGCTGTCATACTTCTACCAAGGCGCTTAGCGACAGTTTCCGTACGACGGTAACCAGACGGGAAGGCAAGAGATGCACATCCCTTCCTCTCATCGGGAAAGCAGCGTCCATGGTGTTGAGCCCCGATGGCGAGGTGTTGGCTATTGCTTTGTCCCGTGGCAGCACGATTACATATCGAGTGGTTTTGATCGAAACCGCTGATCTGAAGATATGGAAGCAGTTGCCCATTACCGCGGCGAAACTAGGGCCGGCGGGGAATACGGATGACGCCCCAACGACCGTACGCCTCAAGTGCATGGCACTATCGGATAACTCTCGGATGCTCGCAACGTCCTACTGGAAACTTTCGCCTCGGGGAGGATACGAATCCGGCGTAACCCTGTGGGATACCCAGTGCGGGGACTTCATTCGGGAGCTGCGCCTACCCGAGGCGAGGCGCCACAGAGGAACGGTCGTCAGCATGGCTTTCTCGGAAGACGGGTCCTTCCTGGGTGGGTCCGGGTCCATGGCATGGAACGTCAAGGATCCCGACGTCGAGCAACCCGATGGTTTCATTCGGGTGTGGCGTGTCTCCGATGGAAAGGACGTGGCTGCTCTGCGCCTGAAGGGACGTTACTGCGTGTGGAACGTCTGTCTGGATCACACTGGGAGTTACTTGGCTGCCAGTAGCTGGGGGGGGCAAGCAGCGGGATACGCGCAGCAGGTGAGCGTCTGGCGCCTAGCGGAAGGTAAGGAAATCGCGCGGAAAGTTATTGTCGGCAGAGTTCGGGACATTGTTTGGTTGAGAAAAACGGGCGTGTTCAAGGTCTACACTGCTCAGAATCGGGAAGTGTACGTCAGCCCGACCAAGGACCTAAGGTCTTCCAGGCAGGAGTGGATAGGGGACAGGAGTGGATAGGGGACAGGCTGGTTTTGGGAGTGGATAGGGGACAGGCTGGTTTTGTGCGCGATCGTTCGACCGACGGGGGGCAAATCCGCAATGCGAATTCCGCAATCCGAAATCTCTACGGCGTTGTGGTGTCGCCGGAGCGGCCGGGGCGGATGGGCAGGCGGATGGTGAAGGTCGTGCCTTTGCCGGGGGCGGAGTCGACGTCGATCGCGGCCCCGTGCTCCTCGACGACCTTCTTGACGACGGCCAGGCCCAGGCCGGTGGCCTTCTGCCCCTTGGTCGAGTGGAAGATGTCGAATATGTGGTCTATCTGCTCCGGCTCGATGCCCACACCGTTGTCGGCGACGCCAATCACCGCCTGCTGATCGAGCGTGTCGAACTTGCTTGAGACGGTGACGACGCCGGCGTTGTCGGGGACGGCCTCGAGAGCATTCGTCAGCAAGTTGAGCACTGCCTGGTGGAGGGCGTCGGCGTCGGCGGGCACCGGCGGCATGTCGGCCAGGTCGGTCATTATCGCCACGGACCGCTCGTCGGCCTGGGGCATGAGCAGGTCCACGCACTCGCCCAGCACGAGGTTGACGTTGACGCTCTCCAGCAGGGGGCGGCGCTGCTTGGAGAACGCGAGCATGTTCAGCACCACGGCGTTGATGCGGTCGAGGCTGCGGCGGATGATCGGCCAGGAGCGGCTGGCCTTGTCGGCATCCTGCTGGGCCAGGGCGTTTTCGACCAGCTCCGAGCCGGCGGAGAGCCCCTGGATGATGTTCTTGATGTGGTGGCTGAGCAGGGCGACTGTCTCTCCCACGGCCGCGAGCCGCTCGCCGGCAACCTGCGCCTCGTACAGCCGGACGTTCTCCACCGCCAGGCCCGTCTGGTAGCCGATGGCCGTCAGCAGGCGGAGCTGCTCGGTGGTGTAGGTGTGCTCGGAGACGCTGGAGTCAACGTGGATGACGCCGAGGACCTTCTCGCGCCCTTTGATCGGGGCGACGATGGCCGAGCGGATGCCGTACTCGTGGACGCTCTTGCCCGAGCTGAAGCGCTTGTCGCGCATGGCGTTCGAGCAGAGCACGCCGACGTGCTTGGTGACCACCTCGTTTATGATCGTGCGGCTGATGGGGACGTCGGTCTGGTCGTCCGGGTGAGTGCTGTTATGGGTGGCCTTTGGCGTGAGCTTGCCGTTGGGGCCGACCAGCAGGATATAGGCCCGGTCGGCCTTGACCACGTTGAGGACCCTTTCGAGGGTCCGGTGCAGCAACCGGTCGAGGCTGAAGATGGAGGACAGCTCGGTCGCCAGCTCGTAGAGGATCCGGACGCTCCCGATGGCCTCGGCACCGGCTTCGAGGGTGGGGATGACGATCGACTCGTCTGAGGCGGGCACGGTGGCCATGATGGACGCCTCGACAAGGCGCCCGTTCTCGTCCACGTCCATGCGGGGCGCCGCGCCGTCGCCGGCGGAGAAGACCAGCAGCGTCCGCCCGATGCGAATCTGATCGCCCAGGTGCAGCCGCGTGGGGTGGCCGGCGCGGATGCCGTTTACGAACGTCCCGTTGACCGAGCCGACGTCTTCGATGTGCCAAGCGCCGTCCTGGGCGCTGAAGCGGGCGTGCTGGCGCGAAACGGTGCCGTCGCTCAGCGGCACGGCTTCGCTCTGCCGCCCGATGATCGTATCGTCGTTGCCGAGCCGAAAGATGCGGCCCTTGTCCGGGCCCTGAATGACTTCGACCGAGGCCATTAGACCTTCAGAAAGCGCGCGGCTTCCGCGGCCGTTGCATGTACCGGCGGCGCGGACCACCGCTTGCGGACAGCCTAGCTGCTTCGTTCTACCCTCGGATGTGCCAGGACTACAGAGGCTGGCTACCGCGGGACGTGCCGGAACCGCCGAGGCTGGGACATGACGGATAGATGAGTGCAGCATCCAGCCCCGGCACCAGAACCGAATGATACCCTCAAGAGGGCTCCGGGTCAATACCTATCGGCGGAAAGCCGGCGGCAGGGGATTGGCGCATCGGCGGGCGATCGAGTATCGTATGCCGGCCGATGCGTGGAGGACGCCAAATGCAGAGCGAGCGAATTGCCGACCTGCTTGCCGGCCGGACGCCGGACAGGCTGCCCTGGGTACCCGAGCTGAACGCCGGATTCATCCGTAAGACTCTGCGGGCGGGGGACTTGCAGCGGACAGCCTCGACCGAGGCCGTCGGCGACCTGCCCGACGAGGAGCTGGCCGGCGACCAGCTCGAGCTGGAGGCCGCCTGCGCCGAGGCTATCGGCGCCGACCACCTCCACCGCGTCCACAGCGTCCGCGTCACCCGCGACCGGGTGGGCACCGAGACCGACAAGGCGGCGGGCGTGACCGTCATCCACACGCCGGACGGCGACCTCCGCCAGGTCCAGCAGTGGGACCCCAACAGCGGCACCTTCTTCAGGCGCGAGCATCTCATCAAAGGCCCCGAGGACTTCGCCGCATATCAGGCGATGGTCGAGGACGAGCGCTACGAGCCCGCCTACGAGCAGGCGGCCGTCGATATCGAACGCAGCGGGCTGGCGACCGTTGACGTACCGGGCACGCCGCTCATGCACCTGCTGTTGTGGATAATGGACGCCCAGCCGACGCTGCTGGCCATGATGGACTACCCGGGCGAGATGGTCGAGCTGATGGCGGCGATGCACGAGAAGAACAAGGAGTTCTACCGCCTGGCGGCGGCCGGGCCGGGGCAGATCCTCCGCCCGATGGAGGACACCTCGGCCATGCTGACCGGCCCGACCATGTACGCCGAGCATTGCGTGGCGCATCTCAACGACTACGCGGAGATCACGCACGCAGCCGGGAAGCTCTTCATCACGCACATGTGCGGGCACCTGGGCGGCATGAGCGAGGTGCTCGCCGGGGTGGACCTGGACGGCATCGAGGCGATCACGCCGCCGCCGCTGGGCAGCGCCGACCTGGGCGAGATGCGACGCAGCCTGGGCGACATCTGGCTGATAGGGGGGGTCGATCCGTCGCTTTACGCCACGGCGAGCGCGGAGGACATGGCCCACCACGTGGCTGGGACGCTTCAGGTCATGCTCGGCGACCGCAAGTTCATGCTAGGCCACGAGGAGATACCCGCGGCTGCGAAGATGGAGAACGTCCAGGCGGTCGCCCGGCTGGTCGAGCAGACGGCGGGTTACTTCTACCGGTAGGGCGGGCTCAGCCCCTCGGCCGCGCCGCCGAAGGGTGGAGAGCTGGCAAGCCGCGTTTGTCAATCGACCACCTGCCTCCAGGTGCCGGGGGTCGGGAGGCCGTTTGGCTCCAGTTGCACCTGAAGTTTGTAGCATGCCCGGCCTGCGTATCCGCTGGCGGTCAGCAGGATGGGGTCGTCGCCATCGGCGAGGTCGCCGTCCACGGGATCGACGGCGTTAAGCTCGAATGATCCACAGCCAATGTCAACCTTCGGCAGGGTCCCGCCGGCGTCAATGAAGGTGTCTCGCCATGTGTCGCGGTTCTGCTCGATCATCAGCAGGCCCATGTTCACTCCCGACATCGCGCACAGCCTGGCCTGGGCGAGGTCGGTGGTGTCCGTCGCCCGGCGGAGATTGATCCGCGCGATCAGCAGGGCCGACAGGCCGATGATCGATACTATCGTCGCCGCGCCAAGCACGGCCAGGTACGCCGAGCCACGGCGACGGCGATCGCCCCGGGACGTCCGCAGCGCTCTGACATTGGCATGAAGGTTCATGGTCTTGTCCGGTCTTGAGCCCTTCCCGGCCGGCAGCGTGGAGCTACTCCTCTTCCTTATTCGCGGCCCATTCGATGGACCGCCTCATGATCGTCTTGCCGCTTCCGGTGAGTCTATAGATGTCGAAGCTGCCGTTGCCCCAAGGCAGGTGGACCCGGCGGCCCGCCGCGGTCGCCCCGTCATAGAGGTGCGCTCCGGTCTCGAGGACGGTCAGCACGTAAAAGGGGCCTTCCGTCTTCTTGGCGAGCGCCTGGATGTCGGGAGAGATCGAACCATCGAGGCTGCAAATATGCTGGCCGGAAGCAAAAATGGTCACGGCGCCGGCGCTGAAGAGCGACGTGATGTAATACTGGTTGTCGATAATGTCCGCTGCATTGTTGTTCGCGTAGCTTCGCGCCGACGACGAGAAGCCGAAGTCGTCGTACAGATCCGTGTCTTCGTTGACGACGCCGATGGTAGTGTCCCGCAGCTTGGTGCCCAGCTCACTGCCGTTTATCGTGTCGGGGACGTAGGCCACGTCCGCCCTGGCCTTGCCGGCGGCGTAGTCAATGTCCTCTTCCGTGTCGGAGGCGGCGATCACGGTCACCTTGAACCCCCATGACTCCATCATCGTCTTCCGGGTGAATTCCTGGGGGGTGAGGACCGCCGCATCTGTGACGACGAACAGCACCTTCAGGCTGTCATCTTCGTTCTCTGGCCAGGCCTGGGCGCGGATGGCGACGGCGGAGGCGATGACCATCTCGCCGCGCTTGATGGTGACCGTGATCCGCTTGACGCCCGTGGCCGCCCCGACAGGGGTCATCAGATCGTCCGGATCTACCCACGTGACCGCCACGGCGCGCGACCATCCCTCAAAGCTCGAAATGTCGATCCCGTCCTTGTTCTGCGGCGGGGAGGCAGACCAGCCGCTGTAGTCGTCCACGTCGTCGAAAAGATCGCGCTTTGCGCTGTTCTCGCTTCCTTCGAGGCCGAAACTGTCGGGGTCATCGAGTTCCTCGTAGCGAAGGCTGAGGATTTCGCCCATCAGCGCCTGGGCGAGCAACTGTCCCCGGCCACGGGTGCCCGTCAAGTACTGCGTGCGCTTGGATGCCCCCAGGGTGTTCAGGGCGACCGCGAACATTCCACCCACGATGAGAACCGAAACGGTCGCCTCGATCAGACTGAACCCCCGCTGGCGGCGGCGGTCACGACGGCCCGGTGCAGTCCGACGCGCGTTGAGGCAGGCGGATGTCACTCTTACTCCTCCCCCAGATACGGCTGGTTGAGTGTCACTGCCGAGGTTAGCACTCCGGACGCCGGGAGCTCGCCCGTCCGCAGCGAGATCTCGATCGCATACAGCCGGCCGTGGGGCCCGGGGTCGATCTCAGGCATCTTCGCCCGACCATAGACGTAGTAGGTGAGCGACTGCCCGGAGTCGCACGTCCACGAACCGCCGCCGTTGCTGGTGACCAGCAGGCCCGACCCGCCGGCTGTGTCGTATCGTACACTCGCCGAATAGACGTCCGCGACCCATTGGAGTACCAGGCATAGCCCCTCACCGGGGTCGAGCCCCGAGACGTTACTGAACGTAAACTGCCTCAAGGAGGACCCTCCCAGGTCGGCTTCGACCATCGTGTGTTCCTCGAGCGGGCTCCCCTCGGGCAGACCGCCGCTTGTTGCCTTGCGGAGTTGGACCCGGGTGACGCCATCGGGCGTGCCCTTGGCCTGCGCCGCGAACAGGATGCGCGTCACTCTCCAGGAGAGCGCCTTTGAAGGCAGGTTTGCTGGTTTGAAATACTGCCCGACCCATGCGTTGCTCGCGATGTCGTAAGTGCCGCCGCTGACCGGCGTGTGGTGGGCGGCCAGTTCGAGCTCCTCGGTCTCGAGCAGATACTCGGACGCCTGCGTGGTGTAGCTCAGGTTGAACTCCTGGACACTCTCAATGAAGATGCCGGCCACCGAGCCGTCGTACCTGCGAATGAGCGGGTCGCCGGCCGTGCCCGACCATTCGTAGGAGATCGTGTGATAGGCGTCATGTCGCCAGACGGTGAACTCGATGGCCGTCGGCTCGTACTTGGACACTGACACGGCCGAGCAAAGCTCGGCGGCGATCTGATCGGCGGTCGCGGCCACATCGGCGCCTGGGAACGAAGACTGGTCGGCACCAGGCAGGGCGTGCGAGGCCAGCAGGATGGCCGAGCCTATGGCGACCGCCAGTATGGAGACGATCGCGATGGTGACGGTCATCTCAATCAGCGTAAACCCGCCCCGGCAGGTCTGCCATCGCGGGCGGCTGCGGATTATCGTGCCCGCACGCCTCATAGCGCTGCCGCCTTTCCCGTGCTCGGGTCCAGCATGATGGTCTTCAAAACCTTGCCTACTTGGAGGACGACGAACCCGCTCCTGTTGGGCGTGCCGAAGCCGTCGAATCTCACGACCGGGGTACCGTCGAAGTCGACGAGAAGTAGATGCGCCCGGTAGGGGGCCTCGGCGAACCGTACGGTGTAGTCCAGAGAAGACTTCTCCAGGGCACTCATCCCCGGCACGGTCAGCATGTCTCCGGCAACGTTGAAGCTGACGGTCACTGTCTCGCCGGTGGTGTATGCCTTGGCTTGGGCCAGCCCCAGGTCGGCCACTATACGCCGAGCGGCCGACTCCGCGCGGTAGCGGGCGTCGGCCTCAGCGTATCTGGGAATTGCGATGGCCGAGAGCGTGCCGATGATGGCCACCACGACCACAAGCTCGAGGAGGCTGAACCCGCCAGCAGGTCCAGCCCGCGCGACTTGGCCTGTTGGGATGGCCACCGGATATCCCTCCACCCGTCCTTGGCGCTGGCGTTCGCCTGCTTTGTGATTGCCCGCAGGCGGGGCGGGTTGGCCCCGCGTGTGCTCGACGAGCCGCCTGAAGTCGTTGCCGTCTCCTGGCCAGACGGCTCGTCAGCCGTCAAAGAGCCACAAAGCAGTTCAACTGTCCGATTAGTACGCGCTGTAGGCCTTGCCCGCGGCGTCCACCTCGGTGATGACGCAGTTGGCCGTGATGTCGCCGGTGGCCTCGCTGTAGATCCAGCCGACACCAACGCCGTCCACCGCGGCTATCCCTAGGTTGCCCTTATTGGCGCCTACCGGCAGCGGGGGGACCTTTCTCATGTAGGGCCCGAAGATGTGGGTGGCGTCCCTGGTCGCCTGGGAGTCTCTGGCGGCGTCCGTGTACTGGGTCAACTGCGCGTCGGCGTCGGCCACAAGCGGAAAGGCGCCGTCGTGCTCGGCGGCGAACAGGTCGATCGCAGACCTCATGATGGCGAGGTTGCCCGTCAGGGCCGCGTCAGCGGCACCGGCCGAGCCCCGGCTCATGCGGGGAATCGCGATCGCCCCAATGATCCCGATGATCACCACGACGATGACCAGTTCCAGCAAACTGAAGCCTTTGCTGCTTTTTCTCTGGTGCCAGTTCATCTCACGTTCTCCTTCTCATGGCCCCTTATGGGTTCGATAGTCCCGTTACCATCCCGCTTCGGGGTCTCTGGCAGAATCAGGCGGGTCCGCTGAGATCTCCGCCATCGCCACGCCGCAAAGGGGGCTCTTTGTGGCGGGCCCTCGTTCGTCTGTCAGAGGCTCTTTAGATTCGTCGTCTATCTGGGGTCGCCGCTTTAGCAGTGCACCCGGCTTGGGGCCAAGCCCCCCGACGGCGCATAGCAACACCACCGAAGGCAGCTCCTGGCCGCGGCGACGGTTTGACAAGTGCTTGCGGTAAAGGACGTTACAGTGAACCATCGGTTTGCGGGACTGTCTCCAGAGTCAGTTCCACCCGCTTTCCCCCGAATTCGAGGACAGCGGACCGTTTAGATACTGAGATCAGCTTCATACCGTTGAGTTCCTGGCCTACTCGGAGGCACTTGCCGTCCACGATGGCCCGCCCGCCGTCGCTGGCGAGGATCACGGCCGTCAGATTGTGGACGGGCTCGGCCGGCTTGGCTCTGCCCCTGGGTTTGGCTCGAGGCTCGGGCTTGGGCGGACAAAGCTCCGCCAACCACGTCTGAGAGAGCTTGAAGGCGTCTCGGACTTCCCCCGAGTCGAAATCTTCCGATGAGGCCAGCTCTCGAAGCCTCGCTGCAAGCGAAGACCCTTCGCTGGCCTGGGTTTCGGAGTTCGCTGCGCTCGGGAGGTAATCGGCCGCGGCCTGCTCGGCCGCACCTGCCTTGGCGGGAGTGGCGTCGCCGGGGCGAAGGACAGTCCTGTCCGCTACCAGTGCCCCAGCCGCCACTACCAAGAGGAAGATGGAAATCCTCTGTTTCTTGGAAATCTTCATACCAACGGGAGCAGACGATATGAATCACCCGCCGGCAAATCTGAGCTGGATTATTCTCTGGCCGACCTGGGCTCCGGGGCCGCGTACCAGAGCAACTCGAACTTGAACGTGGCCAGGCCGGTCGGATCGCCGGGGGCGGACGATACCTCCGACGTGGACACGCAGGTGTCCGGATAGGTCTTGTTGAGCGCGTGCAGGAACGTGATGCAGGTCTGGTAGGTTCCTGTGCCCGCCAGCGTGATGGGAACGGCCGTATATCTCGATGCGCTGGAACTGGGCCCCAGGCGAACGTCGTCAATGTTCAGCTTGCTCCTGGTGGCGAGGTCGGCTATGCCGGCGACCCGCTGGTTGACGCGGCTGGCGGGCTGGAGCCGGATCGCGTTGTTGGCCAGAGCCTTCTGGGTGTCCAACAGTTGGCTCTGGAGGTCAGTGGCGAGATCGGACGTTTCCGTACACTTGAGGCGCTGATCGTGCAGCCGGGCGCGGTTGCCCGCGGCGTGCGCGCGCTTGCTCATAGTGGGGCGTATTCCCGCAAGGTAAACCAGCGCCGTAACGGCCAGGAGGGCGGCCGCACCCGCCGCGTCGATGCGCCACAGTTTCCAAGCCTTCAGGTCTGTCCCCTTCATCACTGGGCCTCCTGCTTTCGCCCCAGCAGACATCTGATCTGGAACGCCATGGCTTTTCCGGCCATGAAAGCCTCCCGATTCGTCTTCACGGCCGTCACCTTCTCGAACAGTGTCGAGCCTTCGAGGCGAAGCACGAACTGCGAGATGGCCTTCTGCGAGCGGCCGAAACCGCTGATGTCAAGTATGTAGCGCTTTGGCTTGGGCGCGGGCGCGGGCTCGCCCTTGGTCGGTTTCTTGCTCTTCTCGACGGCCTCGGGCTCCAGCTTGCAGCGCTTCAGGACCAGGTCGTCATCAAGGTTCTTGGCCAGCAGGGCGAGCACGACGGCCCAGTCGGGCTGTTCGCCCACGGCCCGGTTGGCTTCCAGCGTCATCCGAGCCTTCCCGACCTTGCCCCGGAGCATGCGAACCTGGCGGTCCCACTTCTCGGTCTCCGCCGCTGCCTTGGTGATATCGTCGGCCAGGGCGACATCGGGCCCCTCCGAGGTTGACTGGTAAAGGGCATAGGCCCCCACAATCCCCACCGCGTAAGCAGTGCAGGCGATGATCCAGGTCCGCATGCGGGCGCGGCGGCTCTTGACTTCTAGCCTGCGTTTCGGGATGAGATTGAAGCTTGTCACGGTTCTAACCCTCAGCAAACTGGGCAAGGCCCACCGACGCCGTCAGTGCCGGGTCGCTGCACCTGTCCTGAAGCGGCCCTGAGCAGTCGGCAATGTCGGTCGGCGCCACGGTCCGCACTTCCATTTCCAGGGCCGACGAGATGTATTCCCGGATGCCGGGGATCGCCGCGCCCCCGCCCACCAGGATCAGCCGTTCGATGGCGGCGTCGCGGTACTGGCTGGTGGCATACGAGATGGACAGACGCACCTCGTCCAGCATGGAAGCCAGGTGAGCCAGGATCATGCCACGCACGGCCTGGAATGATTCCCAATTCGCTCCCTCGCCATCGGGGCCCGGCTGGATGCCCACCTCGCCGAGGATCGAATCGATGGTTTCGGGCCCGAGGCCCAGCTTCTTGCCAATGGCTTTGAACAGGGGGTGAATCCCCGTCTCGCCCAGCGTTCGCTCGTACACCACCGCCTCCTGGAACAGCAGGACCAGCCTGGCGGCGGACCAGCCCATGTCCAGCAGGCAGGTGATTCCGCCGGACAGGACCGGCGCGCACGCCCGGACGACGGCACAGGCGTGGATGTCGAGTGCCCGCACGTTGAAGCCCTCGTTCTCGAAGCAGTCGGCGAATGCGTTCGCGTTGGCGTGGGTGCATCCGGCGGCCATCACCCGGTTTACCTCCTTGCCGTGGGAGGGGGCGGGCAGGTCCCAGCACGCCATCTCAAGGGAGTCCGGCTTGCACTTGTGAATCCTCGCCAGCTCGGTGCGGGCGATCTGATCGACCGGCGCGCCCGAGCCGCGCGGAGGCACGTCCAGGATGCCCGTCATGAGCTTCTCCGTCGGCACGGCCAGCACGATGTGCTTTCCGGCGAACCCCTGCCGCTCGAGCACGCCGCGCAGTTGGCGGACCTCCGACCGGTCAGTGTCTCCGTCGGGATTCTCTCGGGGCAGCGCCGCCGCCGCGCTCACGCGCCATCCGTCGCCGGAGCGACGCAGTTGGGCGGCCTTGATGTACCGCTTGCCCAGATCGACCCCGATGGGCGAGCGCCCTTGTCGTCCCTTTCGCTTCATCCTGCTATCCTCCCGTCATGGCGGTCAAGTCAAACAGCGGCATGAACATGCTCACGGCAACGAAGGCGACCAGAACGCCCAAGAGAATGAGAATCACCGGTTCGATAATGCTCGTCAGCGCCTGTACGATGACCTCGTTTTCCTCGTCCATAAAGTCGGCGATGTTCAGCAGCAGCGTGCCCACCTGCCCGCTCTGCTCGCCGCTGGTGATAGCCTCGCAGATGGACGGGCTGATAAGATCGCTCTGTCGAAATGCCGAGCTGATCGGCTCGCCCTTGACAACGGCCTCCTCGGCCTTGGTGACCAGCTCGGCGTAGTGCACGTTCGTGGTGCCGGCGCGGGTGAGCCTCAGGGCTTCCAGCACGGGCACCTGGCTGTCCAGCAGCAGGCCGAGCAGGCGGGTGATCCGCGCGGTGGCGAAGCTCTGCACGATGCTGCCGAACTGCGGCGTCTTCAGCGCCATGGTGTCCATGGTGCGTTTGCCCCCGGGGCTGCGGCTCCAGAATTTCAGCCCCACTACACCCGCGACGATCAGGATCAGCAGCGCCCACCAGTACGACCGGAGGCCGTCGCTGAGCGTGATGATCACCTGGGTGGTGGGTGGCAGCGGCACGTCCAGCGACTCGAAGAGCATCCCGAAACGCGGGATCACGAACACCAGCAGGATCCCCAGGACACTGAGGGCGGCCACCACCAGCAGGGCGGGGTACACGAGCGCGCCCACGATGCAGTTTCGCACGTGTATGCGCTTCTGCGTCAGTTTGGTCAGGCGCTCCAGCATGGTCGAGAGATTGCCCGCGGACTCGCCGACGGCGACCAGGCTGCAATAGACGTTGTCAAAGTACTGCGGGTGCGCGCCCATGGCCTCGGCCAGCGGGGTGCCCTCCTCCACGTCCTTGCGGATCTCGCCGATGATATAGCGCAACGGCCCGGGCTTGACCTGCCGCTTGAGCGCCCCCAGCGCCTGCACGAGCTGCGTGCCGGACATGACGAGCACGTGAAGCTGCCGCGTGAACATGGACAGGTCCCTGAGACGCTGGCGGCGCGACTGTCTCTTTTGCCTGCCGCTGGCCTCTTCCTCCACGGGCGCCGGTGCGGCCACGTCGTCCAGCTCGGTCACGAACAGCCCGCGCTGGCGCAGACTCTGGGTGGCCTCGACCGCGTCGGTGGCCTCGATCGTGTCGGTCACCTCCCGACCTGATTTGTCATAGGCGCGGTAGGCGAGCTTCATGCAACCTTCCTCGTATCATCCGGGCCCGCGGGCGCATCTTCCGGAGCACCGCCCTCGGACACCGAAGTGTCATCGCTGTGCGTGACGCGCAACACCTCCTCCAGCGAACTCCTGCCCTCGATGGCGAGCCGCACGCCCTCCTCGCGGAGCGTGAGCATCCCCATCCGCCGCAGCTCCTGGCGGATCTCGTGGGAAGGGGCGGCCTTGTGGACCATCAGGCGGAGGCTGGATGTGATCGGCATGACCTCGTAGATGCCGGTGCGGCCCTGGAAGCCCGAGTTGTGGCACTGCTGACACCCGCCGCCCTTGCGGAAAACCTGGCCGGGCTTTTTCGACAGCCCGGCGTCGCTCAGCACGTTCTCCGAGGGATGGTACTTCGTGGCGCAGTTGGGGCAGATCGTCCTGACAAGCCGCTGGGCCACCACGCCGTTGAGGGCGCCGGAAAGAAGGTAGGGCTCCACGCCCATGTCCAGCAGCCTGGCGACCGCGCCGGGGGCGTCGTTGGTGTGCAGCGTGGCCAGCACGAGGTGACCCGTCAGGGCCGCCTGAACGGCCACCCGGGCCGTCTCCTCGTCGCGTATCTCGCCCACCATGATGATGTCGGGGTCCTGGCGCAATATGCTGCGCAGGGCACGGGCGAACGTCAGGTTGATCGATTCTCGCACCTGGATCTGGTTGATCATGTCGAGCTGGTACTCGACCGGCTCCTCGACGGTCATGATGTTCCGCTCGGGGGTGCGGAGCAGGTCCAGGGCCGAGTACAGCGTGGTGGTCTTGCCGCTTCCGGTGGGGCCTGTCACCAGCAGCAGTCCGTATGGCTGCGCGAGCATCTCGTTGAGGGGCTCGAGCGCCTCGGGGCGGAAGCCGAGGTCCTCCATGCGGATGTTGAGATTTTCCTTGTCCAGGATCCGCAGCACCAGCTTCTCGCCCAGCAGCGTGGGCATGCTGGACACCCGCAGGTCGACCTCCCGCCCCTCCGCCACGATGCGGACGCGCCCCTCCTGGGGCAGCCGCTTTTCGGCGATGTCCATCTTCCCGATGACCTTCACGCGGGAGACGATGGCGGCGTGCATGCCCGGCGGGGGGGCCATCAGCTCGCGCAGCTCCCCGTCGATCCGGTACCTGACGTAGGTTCCACCTCTGGCCGGCTCGATGTGAATGTCGCTGGCGCCGTGCTTGACGGCCGTGAGAAGCGCCATGTTCACCAGGTTCACGACTGGGCTGCCCTCGATCATCTTGTCCAGGTCGGTCGTGGGCCCGTCGTCCACCGTCTCGCGCTCGACGACCTCCACCTCGCTCTCGGCCAGCGAGGCCAGGAAGGCGTTGATGTCCACGTCCCCACCGGAGTACTTGTGGAGGAACTCCAAGATGCTCGGCGCCAGTGCCAGCACCGGGCGGATGCGGCAGCCGGTGAGCTGCCGTAGCCTGTCGATCGTGGGCAGCGACTGCGGCTCGGCCATGGCCACGGTGAGCGTGTCGTGGACCTTGAACATCGGGATGGCGGTAAGCCGCTCGGCCTCCTCTTCGCCGATCAGGCTGAGCAGCGTCGGGTCGATCAGGCCGTGACGCAACTGGCACCCGGCCACCCCCAAGGTCTGGGAGAGAACCTTCAGCAGCGTGGCGGGCTTGACGACGCCCTGCTCGATGAGCATTTCGCCCAGGTGGCGCCCGGACGATTTCTGCTCGGCGAGGGCCTGGTCAAGCTGCTCGTCGGAAAGGGCGCCTTCCCCGACGAGCGCCTCGCCGATCCGGGTCCTTTGCTTGGCTGACTTCACAGGAAGCTCCTCACGCCGGCGTTGACGTCTTCAAAGTGCTCGAACAGCCCCGCCAGCCCTGTCAGCTCGAGCACCTCCCGCAGCGTCTCGTTTACGGCGCAAAGCTTGAGCGCCTTGCCGCTCTGCTCCATCACCTGGGTGACCTCCACCAGGGCCTCCAGGCCCTTGCTGTCAACCAGAGGCATGGCCGAGGCGTCCAGCACCAGCCGCCCGAGGCTCTCCCGCTGGGCCTTGAGCATGCGGCTCTTGAAGTCCGCCGCGTCGTTGCTGGTCAGCGCGCCTTCAAGCTTCAGAACCGTTACCGCGCCCTGCCGCTGCTGCTGTATGTTCATGTGGAGCGGCCTCCCTAACGATTGGCAGCGTCAGCGTGAACGTGCTGCCCTTGTCGATCTCCGAATGTACGGTGATTTCGCCACCGTGCAGCCGGATGACTTCGCGCGCCAGTGCCAGCCCCAGCCCCGACCCCGCCGTCTTCAGTACGCGGGGGTCCTTGGACCGGTAGAACCTCTCGAAGATCCGGTCGAGATCGTCCTGGGGTATGCCGATCCCCGTGTCCGCCACGGCGACCACCAACTCGCTGGCGCTGGCGTCCACGTGGACGGCCACCTGCCCGCCCGCCGGGGTGTACTTCAGAGCGTTGGCGATCAGGTTGTGAAGGCTCAGAACGATCTTGTCGCGGTCGGCCTGTATCGTTGGCAGCTTGGGCGGCAGACTGAAGGTGATCCCTACGTGCCTCTCTTGGGCCTGGGCTTTGTAGTCTGCCTGGATCTCGTCGAACAGGACCTTCAGCCGCACGTCGTCCTTCGTGATCTTGAACGATCCGGCCTCGATCTGCGACACCGAAAGGATGTCTCCCACCATCCGTTCCAGGCGCCTCGATTCCTGGTTGATGACGTTCAGGCAGTTCGCCCGCAGGGCCGGGTCGCGCTGGCCGTCATCGATGGCGGTTTCGACGTTCAGGCGTATGTTCGTCAGCGGCGTCCTGAGTTCGTGCGTGGCCTGGGCGACAAAGACGCTGCGCGCCCCCTCGGCCACGCGCTGCTGGGTGACGTCCTCGATGACGATCACGGCCGCCGCCGAGTCCTGCCCCCGGACGGGGCGGACGCTGTATCGCAGCACGCCGTCGCCGCTGGCGTCTTGCTGCTCGACCTCCACGGTCCGCCGTTCGGAGACGGGCCCCGTCACCATCGCACGGATCGACGCCAGCAGGGACTCGTCGTGGATGAACTCGCCGATGTCCGCACCCAGAATCTGCTCCCGGGGGCTTTGCAGGAAGACCGAGGCGGCCCCATTGACGAACGTGGCGCAGCCCTGGGCGTCAACGAAGACCATCCCCTGCGAGAGCGTGTCGCAGGCCGCCGACAGGTCGGCCGTTGTCTGCCCCCGAGTCTCCAGCGACTCCCGGGCCCGCTCCAGGGAGACCTGCTGCCGTAGTTGCTGGCTGTCATGCAGCAGCCTGTTCCACGCACCGGCCTCCGGGCCCAGCCCGTTGCCCACGGCCATGGTGGCTGTCGTGGCCTTTCCGCCGCCAAAGGCCGCCAGGGATTCGCGAATGGCCGCCATGGCCCTCAGGCGGGATCGCATCCACCGGTAAACCAGCAGCAGTCCGGCCAGGGCCACGATAGCGATAACACCGAAGCCGGCGCGGCCTGCCGACGTGCAGCAAATCGGGCGTCCGATAGACGCTGAGGCCTCGAGGTGGGCGGGGCCACGCCCCGGAACATGAAGGCGGCTGCGGATGCTGATCTTGTCCGCGGTGACGGACTCCTCGGCGGGCCCCACCGAGCCGCCCGGCCATTTGGGGGGCAGAGTCCGCACCGTAATGCGCGTAGGATCGGCGTCTGCAAGGACCTCGCCGTCGGGCAGGACGATGCGACATGCGGCCAGGCGGTGCTTCTCGGTGACCCTCGTCACAAGATGTTGAAGGGCAGGCAGTTCGTCCGTGGCCAGCATGGATTCCGCGCTGTGCAGCATCAACTCGGTGGCGGCCCTGACTTCCGCTACACGCCGGGAGCGGAGAGATATCCGCTCAGCGCGCCTTCCCCACCATGCGGCGCCGCCGATGGCGACCACGACAATAATTGTGATGGCGAGCCCCACCGGATCTACGACCAACTTCCAGCGAGAGCTTGCCTTGCCTGCTCCCGATGGCTTTTGCAGGGCTTCCTCGGTGGCCATAGGCACACCCTCCGGGAATTCTACACAGCCATATCATCGGCATTTAGGAACGCGGCTTGACCAGTGAGCGAGAAAACCGCACCCGCCTGGGCGCCCAGGCCGGGCGGGCGGGCAGGCCATTTGCGGGCGGGCATTGACCCGGGCGGAGAATACCGTAACTTGGTGGGTGAGCGCAAACGGGCCGGTGGCGGAACTGGCAGACGCTAGGGACTTAAAATCCCTTCCCGCTCAGGCGGGGTGCGGGTTCGAATCCCGCCCGGCCCAGTGAGCCTGCGATGTCCGCGCGTGCATGCCCGGGCGGTGCCGGACGGTCCGGCGGTTCCAACCTGCTTATTGCATGACCCCTTCCGGGTCCATGCAATGAACACCTTTGCGAGAGA
>CBFCZU010000059.1:0-18927 GCA_965602635.1 uncultured Planctomycetales bacterium
TCACTGCTTTGGCTGGTTCTGGTCGGTCTGGCCGCCTTGCCCGCGGCCACGCTTGGGCCTGCGGCGGCGTTTCTTGCGCGAGGGCGAGGCCGGTTTGGGTGGCGAGTCAGGCCGGGCCGGGCCTTCCCTGCCGGAGACCTTGGCCGGGACCGACAGTGCCTCGGGGTGTCCGGGGGGGCTGGCCTGGGGCGCCGAGGCGGCCTTGCCCTTTCGCCGACCCCCGCGGCGGCGCTTCTTGCGGCGGGGCCGCTGGGGTTGCTCGCCCGCGGGCGCCTCTTCGGCGGGAGGCTCCTCCTCAGTCGGCTCGGCCGACGGCGCCGGCTCGGGCCGGGGCGTGGCCGCGGCCGGTTTGGCAGGCGGGCGCCTCCGCTCGCGGACCCGTTCAACCTTCTCGGGCTCGGGCGGCTCGGGCACGTTCTGCTCGACGATCTCGTCGTTGGGGACGACCAGTTGGCTCCTGTCCGGCAGCACCAGGCGGACCAGTTGGGTCAGGGCCTGAAGGTCGGTCACCTTCCCGACCGTCCCGTCGATGGTGCGGACCCATATTCCCTTCTTGGGCAGGGCGGCCTGGAGGTCGGAATAGACGGCGTCCTCGTATCGCAGGCAGCACATCAGCCGCCCGCAGCGCCCGGAGATCTTCGACGGATCCAGCGTGGCGCGCTGCGTCTTGGCCATCCGCATCGATACGGGCTTGAGGAACTTGAGGAACTGCTGGCAGCAGCATCGCCGCCCGCAACGTTCGTAGTCGGCCACCAGGCGGGCCTCGTCGCGTGCCCCGACCTGGCGCATCTCCACGCGGGTGTGGTACTGCCCGGCCAGGCGGCGGACCAGGTCGCGGAAGTCCACGCGGTGTTCGGACTGGAAGTAGAAGACGATCCGCTCTCCGCCGAGGAGGTGCTCGACGGCGACGATCTTCATTTCCAGTCCGAGTTCGGCGACCTGCTGGCCGCAGAAAGCCCCCTCCTCGAGGGCTGACTTGTCGAGGTGGAGCTGGTCGTTGAAGTCCTGTGCGGTGGCGCCCCGGACGACCCTGCCCCTGCGGTAGAAGGGGTAGTCCGACCCGCAGGCGGCGATGTAGCCGTCGAGAACGTCGGATGCAATTCGCTGTCCCGGCCCGTCGTCCACGGAGGCCAGCACCTCGCCCAGCTCGGCCCCGCGGTCGGTGCGCACGACGACCTTCGTGCCCACGTTCGGGGGCGGGTCCATGTCGTGCCTGAACAGGCCGATGTGGTTCATCCGCCCGTAGCGGGCGACGATGCGCCGGTCGTCCTGCTCCTCGGCGCCGGACTCGCCGGAGGCAGCGTCCGAGTTCATTGGCGGCCGTTCTGACATAACCTCAGTTCCACGGTTGACCAGGGCGGTGATTATATCATGCCGCGGCACCGCGCGCCAAAGCCTCCGAGGCGGCCGGGGCGGCGGGAAAGCCCAAAGAAACATTGGCGGGCCTGTCGATAGCTACCTTAGGATACTCTCGGGGAGTCGTCAGAAGGAGTGTGTATGTTCGCTGGTCTATCTGTCCGACGGGGTTTGATGCTCTTACTCTTTGTCTCGGCCGGCTCGCTCGGTTGTGTCGCCAGGCCGCGGACGGTGATCGCCGACCTTCCGCTGGAATCGATACTCGATGCGCCCGCCAGGCCGGCGGCGCCGAGGCGCATCGCCAAGAAGCCGGTCAGGGACAAGGCCGCATTTCCCCAGTCCTGGACGCCCGAGGCACTACCTCGCCCGTGGCGATGGATCGTGATTCATCACAGCGCCAGCGAGAGCGGCTCGGCGGCGACCTTCGACGAGTGGCACCGCGCCCGGGGCTGGGACGAGCTGGGCTATCACTTCGTGATAACCAACGGGCGGGGGGGCGACGACGGAAGCGTCGAGGTAGGCGGCCGGTGGACAAAGCAGAAATGGGGCGCCCACTGCAAGACGCCCGACAACCGTTACAACGACTTCGGCGTGGGAATCTGCCTGGTGGGGGACTTCCGCAAGGGCCAGCCGACGGTGGCGCAGCTTGCGAGTCTGCGCAGGCTGACGGGCTTTCTGGCGGACCGTTACGGCATCGACCCGGGCAGCGTCATCGGGCACCGCGACGCCCCTGGCACGGCGACGGCCTGCCCGGGCGAGAAGCTTAGCCGGCACATCCGCGACCGGCTGCGCCCGTGGCTGACCAAGCGGGCAGCGGCCAAGTAGCCCCGCCGGCGGCAATTGAAACGGGCCGCGAGCGGAGGCTCACGGCCCGTGAATCGCCACATATCCCAGCGGCCTATTCGTATTCCTTCGGATCGATCTCCGTGCTTGCGGCCGGCTTGGTGGAGGTTCCCACCATGGGCAGGCCCGTCTCCGGAAGCGGCTTGACCGTCGCCGGCCTGCTCGTCGCCTTCGGGGCGGGCTTGGGCTTGACCGTCGCCGGCCTGCTGGTCGCCTTCGGGGCGGGCTTGGGCTTGACCGTCACCGGCCTGCTGGTCGCCTTCGGGGCGGGCTTGGGCTTGACCGTCACCGGCTTGCTGGTCGGCGCCGGCTTGGGTTTGACGGTTGGCTTCGGCTCGGGCTTGGGCTCAGGCTTGACGGTTGGCGTCGGCTCGGGCTTGGGCTCGGGCTTGACGGTTGGCGTCGGCTCGGGCTTGGGCTCGGGCTTGACGGTTGGCTTCGGCTCGGGCTTGGGCTCGGGCTTTACCGTTGGCTTGGGCTCGGGCTTGACGGCAGGCCTCGGCTCGGGCCTGACGACAATAGGCTTGAGCTCGGGCACCACGGCGGGCGCGCGAAGCACGATAATCTGCTCGGCCTCGACCACGTACATCCGCAGCTTCTCGTCGTATGTGGTCGTGCCGATCGCGCGGACGTGGGCGCCGGCGTGCTTGGCCAGATCGACCACCCCGGTGGTGCACTGCACGTAGGCGCGGATGGCGCGCCTGTCGGGGGCGGTGATGATATAGCGTTTGGGCCCGGTCGCCCCGCCGGTGAACAGCCCGCTGGGGGTCAGCACGCCCTCGGCCGGGAACATCCGCCGGGTCCGCAGCGGGCCGACCTGCATGCGCGCCTTGTCGGCGACCAGCTTCCTGCGGGTGGCGTCGACGTCCGCCACCAGACCGGCAACCGTTCGCATGTCCTCGGCCAGCTCGATCTGGCCCTCGATGAACTCCACCCGGGCCGTGAGGGGCCCGATCAGCGGGCTGCGAGCAGCGGGCTTGATCGCCTGGTAGCGCGCCAGCAGTCCGGCGAGGTCGCGCTGATCGTGGGGCTTCTTGAACTCCTCGTCGAAGGCCTTCTCAGCCGCCTTCCACACCCTCAGCTCCCTGTCGATCTGCTCGCTCGGAAGCGTGGTGGCGATCACCTCCCGCGTGGTCGGCCCCTCTGCCGGGCGCGATGCCGCCGGGAAGGTCGTCACCTTCCCCGCCGGCTTGACGTACTTGGCGGAGATCCAGTACACGACGCCGCGCGGCGGGGCGATCTTGTAATACTCTCCCCGCTCGCCCACGATCAGCACGCGGTCGCCCTTCTTCAGCCGCCCCTGGATGCGGTCCATCCGCCTGGGCAGCAGGTCGCTGCCGGCGCGGACCTGAAGGTCGTCCACGGTCGCCCTGCCCTTGTCGCCCACGGCCTGGACGAACCGCTTCGCGACCAGGCTGTGACATCGTTTCGGGGGGCTGATCATCAGCCATCCGTCGCGCTCGCCGAGGACCTTGACTATGTCGGGTTGCGAGAGCCGGATGCACTCGTAGTACTCCTGGCCCGGCCCGCAGCGGACGTGGACTCTGGTGCCAGTCAGGATTCCCACGTACGGTTCCTCGGCCGGGCGGGTGGTCTGCGCCATAGCGCACAGCCCCACCGCCAGGCAGACCGCCACGACCATCTTCCTGGAGAACATGGCTCGCTCCTAAGTCCCAGTTTCGCTCCTACCCCTCCCAGCAAACCGTAGCAAAGGGGAGAGGTCGTGTCAATATTCCGACCTTTTAGTCGGGCGGGGGCCAGGAGGGTTCCCGCCGGCCTCAGAAGCCGGTTGCACGGCGCCCGGGGGCGGATATAGTTACTCCCGTGGGCGATACGTTTCACGACGCCGAGAGGAAAATCAACATCCACGCCCCCTGGCGGATGGAGTACATCCGAATGCTCGGCGGCGACGACCAGGGCTGCTTCCTCTGCCGGGCCCGCGACGAAACCGCCCGCGACGAGGAAAACCTCCTGCTGTGGCGCACCGGGCGATGCCTGGTGGTGATGAACCGCTTCCCCTACACCGGCGGGCACCTGCTGATCGCCCCGGTCGAGCACGTGGACTCGCTCGAGCAACTGCCCGGCGAGGCCATGCGCGAGATAATGGAGCTGGTCCGCGACGCCACTGGGCTGCTGGCCCACGCCATCCGGGCCGAGGGGTTCAACGTCGGGCTCAACATCGGGCGCTGCGCCGGGGCGGGGCTGCCCGGGCACGTCCACGTGCACGTCGTGCCGCGCTGGAGCGGAGACACGAACTTCATGGCCGTCCTGGGCGACGTCCGGGTGATCCCGCAGGCGCTGCGCGACCTCCGGGCTGAGCTGCTCTCGGCCTCGGAGGAACTCGGCCTGCCGAGATGCTGAGATGAGCGGACCGCCGGCTAACGACTTCCTGGCCCGCTGCGAGGAGCACCTTCACCCGGCGGCGGTCCGCGCCGCCGACAGCGGCGGGCGGGCGCACCGCGAGGACGACCACCCCTACCGATCCTGCTACCAGCGCGACCGCGACCGGATCGTGCACTGTTCGGCCTTCCGCCGGCTGGACTACAAGACGCAGGTCTTCGTCCCGCACGAGCGCGACCACTACCGCACCCGTCTGACGCACACGCTGGAGGTCGCCCAGGTGGCGCGGACGCTGGCCCGCGCGCTGGCGCTGAACGAGGACGTGGCCGAGGCCGCCGCCCTGGGGCACGACCTGGGGCATCCGCCGTTCGGGCACGCCGGCGAGGCGGCCCTGGACGAGCTGATGGCCGCCCACGGGCGCTTCGAGCACAACCGCCAGAGCCTCCGCGTGGTGGACTACCTGGAGCACCCGTACGTCGGCTTTCGCGGGCTGAACCTCACGGGCGTGGTGCGGCTGTGCCTGGCGCGTCACCAGAGCCGCTACGACAGTCCGGGCGGGGATCAGTTCGCCGAGACGCCGTCGGCGCCGCTGGAGGGGCAGTTGGTGGACCTCGCCGACGAGATCGCCTACACCTCGGCCGACACGTACGACGCCCTGGCGGCCGGTTGGATCGACGCCGACCAACTCGGCGAGCTTGAGCTTTGGCGGCGCGCCGCCGCCCGCGCCGACGCGGCCAGGCCAGGGGTCCGGCCGGTGCAGAAGCGCATCCAGGCCTGCCGGGAGGTGCTGGCGATCCTGGCCGACGACGTGCTGGCCGAGACCGCCCGGCGGATCGAGCGGATGGGCCTCGCAAGCCCCGCCGACGTGCAGCGCGCCGACCGCCGCGCCGCCGCCTTCAGCGACGAGATCGCCCCCTGCCTCCGCCAGCTCCAGGACTTCCTCGCCGAGCGGGTGTACTGCCACCCCGTCGCGACGGGACACGCCGCCGAGGCCCGCCGCCTCATCCGCGAGCTGTTCTCCGCCTACCTCGCCGAGGGCGACCTGCTGCCGAAACGCTACCGCGACCGAACCGCCCACGACGGCCAGCACCGCGTCATCTGCGACTACGTCGCCGGCATGACCGACCGCTTCTGCCGGGCCGAACACGAGAGAGTGAGCAAGAGGGCGTAGGTCGGAGGTCGGAGGTCGCAACGGCAAAAAAAAGGCGCAGCGGGCCAGTGTTGACCCGCCGCGCGTCGGTCCTCGGCACTCCAAACTCAGCCTTGGAGTTCTTATTTCTCCTCTGCGTCGCCCTTGTCCTGCTCTTCCTCAGCCGGGGCGACCTCGTCGGCCTCCGGCTGCTCTTCCGGCTCCTCGACGTAAACGTCGTCGAGGTCGGTCGCGTCAACCTTTCGCCGCAGCAGCATGTAGATGTTTGTGGCCGCGGAGAAGAAGTAGCAGGCCACGAACGCCAGCACCAAGCCGATCACCAGGTACACCCACAGGGCCAGGATGCAGGCGGCTGCGCTTTCCGAGGCGCTCATGGCCTCGGTCTGCATCGGCCCGTGGAAGGTGTCGAACGTCGGCGGCGCCCACATCACGTGGAGCTTGCCGGCGCCGTCGGCATACTCGGGCCTGGAGCTGAGCCTCATGCCCCAGCCCGCCCAGGTGTGCGTCGCGCGAAGGGTGAGGAAGGCGAACAGCCTCACGAAGAGGTAGCAGATCGTCCCGTGAATGGCGGCCGCCAGCCAGTAAAGGGCGTAGCGGAACGGGCGATTGAAGACGTAGCTGAACGAGCGGCTGATGGCGTCGAAGCTGTCCGAGCCCTCCACCGCGATCGTGGGCCACATCAGCGGCGCGCCGCCCACCAGCCCAATCGTCAGGAAGGCCATCATCGCGCCGGCGATCAGCGCCAGCAGGAAGAAGATCCCCACGAACCACTCGCCCACGATGGGAACCGCCCCCAGCAACCCCCCGGCCGCCACCGCCCCGCCGATGATGACGATTATCACCAGCGGTAGCAGCGGCGCGGCGAAGAAGCTCATGAACTTGCTGGTGCCGAACTTGACCGCCGAGACCAGAGATATCTTCTCCTCCCTGGCCGCGTGCAGCGCCGCTATCCGGCAGATCGCCCCGCCCAGCACCGCCCAGATCGCCAGCGAGACCACCACGTAGATCAGCGAATACCACTTGAAGGTGGTGACCATCCACCACAGCCCCCAGGCCATCAGCGCCAGCCAGCTCAGCAGGCCGAGGGCCTCCTCGTCACGCGTCCCGGCCGTGACAGTGAGGGGCTGGTCCTTCTGGTCCGGCTGGTAGGCCGCCGGCGTCATCTTCCCCCGCGCCGCATACAAGTCGCCCAGCCCGGTGGAGAAGTTCCCCCGCCGCACGGCCGAGAAGGCGTTGCTCATGCAATACAACTCCCAGTCCAGGAAGCTGGCGAAAACCTTCCCGCCCTTCACCCTCGCGAGGCGATTCTTGGAATCGACATACGTTTTCAGGGCCGCTCGCCTGGCGTTGACGAGGGCCTCGCGGGCATTGGCCTTGGCCTTGGCGGCCTTCTCCTTGTCCGATTCGTCTTCGAATGCCTTCTTGGCCGCCTCCCAGTCTTTGTCGGCGACCTCGAGGTCGTACTCGTACACCTTCGGCAGCAGCTTCCGGGTGTCCTTCATGGCGTCGCCGAAGTCATCGCTCACCCCCTTGAGGGCCTTGTCCCTATCGGCCGTCAGCTCGTCCTTACCGGGCCGGACCAGGCCGATCGCGTCGGTGAGGCGGCCCTTCTTCTCCTCAACCCACTTCTCCTTCTCATCAAGAAACTCGCTTCGGTTGGAGGCCATCCAATACCGCCAGGGCTCCTGGGGTCTGACCCGGTTGGAGTCGGATGCTCCCGCCCAGATGTTGTCCATGACCCAGCAGCCCAGCACCGTCGTCAGCGCGATCGCCACCAGCGCCAGCAGCAGCTTGCTGGGATGGATTGCCATCTTGAAGCTCTTGAAGACGTTGGGGAAACTGAAAATCTCGGTCCAGCTTATGGTCCTGACGACATGCTGTTCGTCCGCCATGACAGGTCCTTTCGCTAAGATCCACGAGTTGGTGGGGCACCCAAGTCGCTGGAAGACCCCCGCTGTCATCACAGCCCGAGCGGAGGTGTATCCGTTCACGTCCGGTCAATGGGGCGGATTATAGCCGGGCGATGAGCCGGTGCAAAAGTTTTTAGCGCTCGTATTTAAGGATTGGCCCGGGCGCCGCGAGGCGCCTGCCCTGCCCGGGTCGGCCACCGTGACCAGGCCGGGGCACGGGCGGCCGGACCGTCGCGGCTGTCAAAATGGACGGGCGCGCGGGCCGGCGGGCGCAGCATCTGGCAGGAAAGCCCCCCCGCCCGGGGCCCGCCGGCGCGGCTAAGCCAATGTCAAAGCGACGTTTAATCCATGCGGCATAGGAGTTGCTGGAGAATCCGCCGCAGGCGGCGCAGAGAGCCTGCGCCGTTTGCGGGCATTGGACGTCGCAAGGCAGCCTGGACAAGCCCGTTTACCTGAAGGCACGCTCGCCAGGAGCGGCCACGGAAAGGAGAGCAATACGATGGCGGTCAAGCAGTTGGCCTTTGAGAACGACGCCCGCTCGGCCCTGCTGGCAGGCGTTAACAAGGTCTCCGACGCGGTCAGGAGCACCTTGGGCCCCCGCGGCCGGACGGCCGTGCTCGACAAGGGCTGGGGCGCACCGACGGTCACAAAGGACGGCGTGACCGTGGCCGAAGAAATCGAGCTGGTTGACAAGATCGAGAACCTTGGGGCGCAGTTGATCAAGGAAGCCGCCTCCAAGACCTCCGACGCCGCCGGCGACGGCACGACGACGGCCACCGTGCTCGCCCAGGCGATCTTCTCCGAAGGGCTCAAGAACGTCGCCGCCGGGGCCGACCCCATGGCGCTGGCCAGGGGCATCCGCGCCGCCGCCGACAAGGTTTACGCCGCCCTGAAGAAGATGGCGCGCCCGGTGGACGTCGCCAACAAGGACGACATCATCAACGTCGCCGCCGTATCGGCCAACAACGACCGCTCCGTCGGCCGGACCATGGCCGACGCCATGGAGAAGGTCGGCAAGGACGGCGTTATCACCGTCGAGGAAGGCCAGGGGCTCGAGACCGCCGTTGACATCGTCGAGGGAATGCAGTTCGACCGCGGATACCTCAGCCCGCACTTCGTCACCGACCCCGAGGCCATGGCCTGCGAGCTGGACAAGCCCCTCGTGCTCATCCACGAGGAGAAAATCTCCAACGTCGGCAAGCTCGTGCCGCTCATGGAGAAGGTCTCACAGGCCAAGAAACCCCTGCTGATCATCGCCGAGGACATCGAGGGCGAGGCACTGGCGACGCTGGTGGTCAACAAGATGCGCGGCATCATCTCCTGCTGCGCGGTCAAGGCCCCCGGCTACGGCGACCGCCGAAAGGCCATGCTCGCGGACATCGGCGTCCTGACTGGTGGGAAGCTCTTCACCAAGGATCTGGGAGTCGAGCTGGAGAACATCCCGCTGGCCGACCTTGGCATGGCCAAGAAGGTCACCATAGACAACGACAACACGACCATCATCGAGGGGGCGGGCAAGGCGGCGGATATCCAGGGCCGCATCGGGCAGATCCGCGACGAGATCGAGACGACCACCTCCGACTACGACCGCGAGAAGCTCCAGGAGCGTCTGGCGAAACTGGCCGGCGGCGTCGCCCAGATCAACGTCGGGGCCGCCACCGAGAGCGAGCTGAAGGAGAAGAAGGCCCGCATCGAGGACGCCCTGCACGCCACCCGGGCCGCCATCGAGGAAGGAATCCTGCCCGGCGGCGGCGTGGCGCTGGTCCGCGCCAAGAGCGCACTGAAGGCCCTGAAGGTCACCGGCGACGAGGCCACTGGGGTCAAGATCGTCGCCCGGGCGCTGGAAGAGCCGCTGCGGCAGATCGTTGCCAACGCCGGTAGCGAACCGTCGGTCGTGCTGCGGAAGGTCGCCGACGGAAAGGAAGGCCTCGGCTACAACGCCCAGACACTCAAGTACGAGGACCTGATGGCCTCGGGCGTGGTGGACCCGGCCAAGGTGACCCGCTCGGCCCTGGCCAACGCGGTCTCGGTGGCGTCGCTGCTGCTGAGCTGCGACTGCGCCGTGGCTGAGCAGCCCAGGGACGAAGACGAGGCCGGCCCGCCCGGCGGAATGCCACCCGGCGGCGGAATGCCACCCGGCGGAATGGGAGGCATGGGCGGCATGGGCGGAATGGGTGGCATGGGTGGTGGCATGGGAGGCATGGGCGGCATGATGTAGCCCAATTGTCAGTTGCCCATTGAGGGCAGCACGCCTCACCCGAGAAGCGAGAGAAACAAAGGAACGAAGGAGATACGCGAGATGGCAGTTACACCGTTGGACGATCGGGTATTGGTCAAGCAGTCCGATGCGGAGGAGGTCAGCGCCGGCGGGATCGTGCTGCCGGACACCGCCAAGGAGAAGCCCCAGCGCGGCAAGGTGGTCGCCGTCGGGCCGGGAAAGCTGCTCGACAGCGGAAAGCGCGGGGAGATGGGCCTGAAAAAGGGCGACCAGGTATTCTACGCCAAGTACGCCGGCACCGAGGTGAAGATCGACGTGGAGGACTACGTCATCCTCCGCGAGACCGACGTTCTGGCGGTCGTTCAAAAGTAACGCAACCACAGAGCACACAGAGGGCACAGATGACTGGAGCCGGACGAGGCCAGGGCCCGGAAAGCCGTTGAGCCGCTTTGCCTCCGCGAACTCTGCGACCTCTGTGGTTCAAGAAAAGAGGAGCTAGCCAATGCCAGCCAAGCAACTGCTTTACGACACCGACGCCCGCTCGGCGATGCTGGAAGGCGCCGCGGCGCTGGCGGCGGGTGTCAAGGTGACCCTCGGGCCGACCGGGCGGAACGTGCTGCTCCAGAAGTCCTTCGGCGGGCCCAAGGTCACCAAGGACGGCGTCACCGTCAGCAAAGAGATCGAACTGCCCAACCCCTTCGCCAACATGGGCGCCAAGCTCGTCAACGAGGTGGCCAGCAAGACCTCTGACGTCGCCGGCGACGGCACCACGACCGCCGTCGTGCTGGCTGAGGCCATCATGCGCGAAGGGCTCAAGAACGTCGCCGCCGGGGCCGACCCGCTGGCTCTGAAGCGCGGCATCGACCTTGCCGTGGCGGCGGCCGTCAAGAGCATCGCCGACCAGTCCAGGCCCGTAAAGAGCAGCGACGACCTCCGCAACGTGGCCACAGTCTCGGCCAACTGGGACGCACAGGTGGGCCAGATGATCGCCGAGGCCATCGAGAAGGTCGGCCCCGACGGAGTCATCACCGTCGAGGAAGGCAAGAGCACCGAGACGGAGCTGGAGTTCGTCGAGGGCATGCAGTTCGACAAGGGCTTCATCTCCGCCTACTTCATGACGAACCCCAACACGCTGGAGTGCGTCATGGAGGACGCGCTGATCCTGGTGCACGAGAAGAAGATCTCCTCGGTGCGCGACATGATCCCGCTGCTGGAGAAGATCGCCCAGTCGGGCAAGCCGTTGCTGATGATCGCCGAGGACATCGAGGGCGAGGCCCTGGCGGCGCTGGTCATCAACCGCCTGCGCGGCACGTTGAGGGTTTGCGCGGTCAAGGCGCCGGCCTTCGGCGACCGCCGCAAGGCCATTCTCGACGACGTCGCCACGCTCACCGGCGGGCAGGTCGTCAGCGAGGACCTGGGCATCAAGCTCGAGGGCGTCGAGCTGGACATGCTGGGCAAGGCCCGCCGCGTGGTGGTGGACAAGGACAACACCACCATCATCGAGGGCGCCGGCAAGCCCGCCGCGATCAACGGGCGGATCGACACCATCCGCAGCCAGATCGAGAAGACCACCTCCGACTACGACCGGGAGAAGCTCCAGGAGCGCCTGGCCAAGCTGACCGGCGGGGTGGCCGTCGTCCGCGCCGGGGCCGACACCGAGACGGAGATGAAGGAGCGGAAGGACCTCATCGACGACGCCATGCACGCCACGCGGGCGGCCTCTGAAGAGGGCGTCGTCCCGGGCGGCGGCGTGGTCTTCCTCTACGCCATCGACGCCGTGACCAAGGCCCGCGCCAAGGCCGCCGGCGAGGAGAAGATCGGCGTGGACATAATCGCCCGGTCCCTGCGCCACCCGACCATGCAGATCGCCGCCAATTCCGGCATCGACGGGGCCGTGGTCGTCGAGGACATCCTCCAGCGCGGCGCCAAGAGCGGCAAGATCGGCTACGACGCAGCCAAGGGCGAATACGTTGACATGATCGCCGCCGGCATCATCGACCCGGCCAAGGTCAGCCGCACCGCCATTCAGAACGCCGCGTCCATGGCCGGACTGCTGCTGAGCACCAACGTCATGCTCACCGAGTACGACGAAAAGGCCGAGGACGAGGAAAAGGTCGCCGCCGCGATCAAGTAGCGCGGTTCTGAAACACTGACCCCCGGCCGGGCACGCCCGGCAAGGGCGCCGGCCGGCAGCTCCAATGCCTCGCAAGCGTGACTATTACGAGGTGCTCAACCTTGCCCGGGAGGCCGGTGCCGACGAGATCAAGCGCGCCTACCGCCGGCTGGCGCTGAAGTACCACCCCGACAACTACAAGGGCGACGACAAGGCCGGGGCCGAGCGAAAGTTCAAGGATCTGGCCGAGGCATACGAAGTCCTCTCCGATCCCCAGAAGCGCCAGATGTACGACCGCTACGGGCACGAGGGGCTGCGCGGCTCGGGCCTGCACGACTTCTCGACGATGGGCTTCGGCGACATCTTCAGCATGTTCGAGGACATCTTCGGCTCGCTGTCGGGAGTTGGCGGGTCGCGCTCCACCCGCGGGGGCGGATACGACCTGGAAACCGAGGTCGAGCTGAGCCTCGAAGAAGTCGCCGCGGGCGTGGACCGGACGCTGGAGTTCGAGCGCAACGACTTCTGCGACCACTGCTCCGGCAGCGGCGCCAAGCCGGGCACCTCCCCGATCCGCTGCGACACCTGCGGCGGCTACGGGCAGGTGGAGACCGCCGCCGGGGGGTTCTTCCGAATGGTCCGCGCCTGCCCGACCTGCCGGGGCAGCGGGCAGGTCGTCGAGACCGCCTGCCCCGAGTGCCGCGGCAGCGGAAGGGCCAGGAAGAAGCGCGTGCTCACCATACACATACCCCCGGGCATCGCCGAGGGGCAGATCGTCCGCATGCGCGGCGAGGGCGAGCCGGGCGAACGCGGCGGCATCCGCGGCGACCTGAGGTGCTACGTCCGAGTCAAGCCGCACCCGTTCCTCACCCGCCACGGTGGCGACCTGCTCTGCCAGGTGCCGATCACCTACGCCCAGGCCGCCCTGGGCGCGACCGTCGAGGTGCCCACGCTTGCCGGCAGGGAGCAGGCCGTCGTGCCCGCCGGCACACAGCACGGCGAGGCCGTCAGGCTCAAGGGCCGGGGGCTGCCAAATCCAAGGAGCGGAAAGAAGGGCGACCAGATCGTCCAGGTCCTCATAGAGGTCCCTCGCAAGCTCTCAAAGAAGCACCAGAAGCTGCTCCGCGACCTGGCGGAGGCTGAAGACATCGAGGTCACACCCGCGCGGAAGGGCTTCATCGAGAGGCTCAAGGAGCACTTCGGCTGACGGCCGGCGTCAGTGAGAGAGGAAACCGGAAGGGATGAAGAAGAAACGCCGCACAAAGGAAGAACGCGAGAGCCGCCAGGCCGAGCAAGCCGATCAGCCCGAGGGCGCCCCCGAGCAGGCCGGGCAGGACGACCTGCTGGAGCGCCTGCAGCGCGTCTCGGCCGATTACCTCAACTACCAGAAGCGGGTCGCCCGGGAGATGGGCGAGGCCCGCCAGTTCGCCAACGCCGAGCTGATCAAGGACCTGCTGGGCGCGCTGGACGACATGGAGCGAGCCCTGGAGGCGGCCCGGGCCAGTCACCCCGCCGACGATCCGCTACTTTCGGGCATGCAGTTGGTGTATGATAAGCTCCTGGAGGTGCTGGGCCGGCACGGGCTGGAGCGGATCGCCGCGACGGACGAGCCCTTCGACCCGAACCGCCACGAGGCCATGATGCAGCAGCCCGCGCCCGAGCTGGAGACGCCCACCGTCGTCGAGGAGCTCCAGGGCGGCTACGAGCTGAAGGGGCGCGTGATACGCCCCGCCCGGGTGATCGTCGGGATGCCACCCGCGACGAGCGGCGAGGGCGACGCGCAGGGCGACGACAGCGAACCATCGGAAAGTGAGTGAGAATGCCGACGTATGAGTACCACTGTGACGAATGCGGCGCGGACTTCGAGCTTTTTCAGTCGATCAAGGCCAGGCCCATAAAGAAGTGCCCCACCTGCGGCAAGCGCCGCGCCCGCAGGCTCATCGGAACCGGCGCCGGCATCATCTTCAAGGGCAACGGGTTCTACGCCACCGACTATCGCAGCGATGCCTACAAGCAGGCCGCCAAGGAGGACAAGCCCGCGGGCGAGGCCGAGAAGAAAAAGGCCGATGGGAAAGGCCAGGCCAAGGCCGAGAAGGCTTCCGACAAGAACCAGGCCGCCGAGTGACGTCCGCACGCCCGGCCGGCCCCGCGGTGAAAAATTTCGCCGCCCCGCAACATCCGCGGCCGCGGCGAGTTTGACCATTAGTTCAGATCTGCCGGCGGCACGGGCCGCCCTCAGTTCGCTGTGCCTCACGGGCCCTCGTTGCCAAGGGGCGATGACGAGGGCGAAGGGACAGCCCCTCAGGAGACAAACGGATGAAACCTCTCAAGACGGCACTGTTGGCAGCCGCGACGATCCTGGGATTGGCTTTCGCCCCTGGCTGGGGCCAGGAAGGCGCCGCAAGGCCCGAGAAGCCCAAGCCCAAAGTGAAGAAGCCGGCCCCCAAGAAGCCCCGCCTGGGCGGGATGCACGCCCAGATGGTCAAGGTCTGCGGGCTCTCGCCAGAGCAGACCGACAAGGTCATCGCCGCAAACAAGCTCCGCCATGAGGCCTTGAAGGCGTTCAACGAGGCCAACGGGGCGAGGATCAAGGCACTGCAGAAAGAGCTGAAGGAGCTCCACGCCAAGCGCAATGAGATCGACGCGGACGGCCAAGCGGCGGTCATGGCCGTCCTCACCGACGAGCAGAACGCCACCTGGAATCAGTGGCAGGTGATCAGGGTCATACAGATGAAACTCGCCAGGGCCAGGCTCACCCAGGACCAGCTCGAGACGATCAAGGCTGAGTACGTCCGGGCGGCCGTCGGCGTGAACCTGTCCAGCGCGAAGGACCGCCAGAACCTGACCAGGAAGCTCTACATGCACGTGCAGAAGGAGGTCCTCACCGACGCCCAGCGGCTGGAGCTGAGCAAGCCGAGGGAGCCCGGGAAGACCGTGATCATCAAGCCCCGCCCCGCGAAGCTCAAGGCGAAGCCGGCGTCCGAGAAGTGAGACGGCCAGCACGTGTCCCGGAACGTCCGGCCCGGGCAGCGCGGCCGGGAGAGCGAAAAACTCCTTGAAATCCGCATGCCGCCAATCCAATATGGCCCAGGCGTCGTGGCGGCGTAGCTCAGTCGGCAGAGCAAGGGATTCATAAGCCCTGGGTCACTGGTTCGAGTCCAGTCGCCGCCAGTCGATGCCTCAGGTTTTTGCTTGACAGAGTTTTATGGTCGCGGATATAAGCTGGCGCACTTTTCCACAGCGGCGCTCCAGAGGAGAAAAGACATGGCGAGCCTGCAAACGTTAGGCGCGATCTGGGGGATCTTCCAGTGGTACCACTTTGTGATGATGCTTGCCCTTGCCGGGTTGATCATCTTCATGGTCATGTACCGTCGCCGCCAGATGTAGCCCGCCGGGCGACGGACCAGCCCGCGCGGAAGCCCCAGGTCGGCGGCACCCGGCGAGGTGGCGCCCCCCCTGGCGGGCGGGCCTGGGCATTCGGCGGGTGCATTAAATCTTGCGGTGGCTGCGGGCAATCGTAGCCGCAGCGCCGGTTTGGCGTACCTATAAGGATCCCCGGGGGGAACCCCGGGGTTTGCTCTGTTTTCAGATCGGTTAGAGACATTTTTTCGTCTTCCGGAGTGACATCACCATGAGTAAGGCAACTGGTTCCAGGCACGTGCAGACCCTCTGTAGGGTCTTCCGCGTACTCTCCGACGAAACCCGCGTGAAGCTCCTAGTGAACCTGCGCGGAGGGGAGCAGCACGTCTCCCGGCTGTGCAAAAAGCTGCGCCTCCCCCAGCCCACGGTCTCGCATCACCTGGGGCTGCTCCGCATCCACGGGCTTGTGCGGGCCCGCCGAGACGGGAAGCAGGTATTCTATTCCGTCAACAAGAGCGAATACGCCAAGGCCATGACGGCCATAAAGGCCGTCCTCGCCTGAAGCGCCGATCTTGCTGACGGGGGGCTGGCCCGGCTTGCCGGGTACAGCCCCTTTACATTGGTGCCCGTCCTGCGGACAATGACTCTGTCAGTCTCGCCCGACGGGAATCAACGATGCGCCCGACGCAGCTCAAGCCTCTGTATGTCCTGCACGGGCAGGACGAGTTCCTTCGCGACGGGCACCGCCGCCGGATCGTCAGTCAGATCACGGGCGAGGCGGACCGGCAACTGGCGGTTGCCGATTTCGACTCCTCGGCGGAGCTGTCGGCCGTGCTCGACGAGCTGCGGACCGCGCCGCTGCTGGCGCCCCACCGGGCGGTCGTCGTCCGTGACGCCGACAGGTTCGTCACCGCCCATACCCAGGCCCTGGCGAGTTACCTTACTTCTCCCGCCGCCTCCGGCACGCTGGTGTTGCTGGTGAGCTCCTGGAAATCGACGTCCAGGGCCAAAGCCGAACTGGAGGCGTTTGCGGCCCTGGACAAGCTCGCCCGCAAGGCCGGCGAGTTCGTCAACTGCTCGGCCCCGAAGGAGTCGGAGCTGCCGCGGCACATCGAGCGGCTCGCGGGCCGGCGCGGCAAGCAGGTCTCACGCGACGCCGCCGCCCTGCTGGCGGCGTGGACGGGGGCCGACCTGGGACGGCTCGACGGCGAGCTGGAGAAGCTTGCCCTGTACGTCGGCCAGCGCGAGCGGATCGTCATCGAGGACGTGGGCGCCGTCGTGGTGGCGACGAATTCTCCGGCGCCCTTCGCGCTGCCGGACGCCATCGCCGCCGGGAGGGTCAGCCAGGCACTGACCGAGCTGGCGGCGCTGATGACCGCACGCGGCCAGGAATTACGCGTGCTGGGCCTGATCGCCTGGCAGCTCCGGCGAAGGCTCGGGGCCGGCGGGCGGACACGCGGACGCCCGGCCAGAACCCAGGTCCGCTTCCGCGACGTGCTCGCCGCCGACCTGGCAATCAAGACCGGCGCCGATCCGCTGACCACCATGCAGATGCTGGTGACAAAGCTCTGCCTCTAGAGTACATTGAGGCACCCGAGCCGATGCTCGGAGGCGGCGCCGACGGCAGCCGGCTGACGTTCGTAGTGAATCCATGCGGCGCGGGGAGGTCATGCGGATCCTGATCGTCCAGTTCGTTCCCTTCGGCAGGAGCCCGCCGCTGCCCCGGTTCGACCACGAGCTCGGCGTGGCCGCCGCCATGCTGCGGCAGGAGGGGTTCGAGCTCGCCCTGCTGCCGGCCGACGGCTACCGACCCGAGGCGCTGCACCAGGCCATTAACCTGCACCGTCCCGACCAGGTGCTGGTGGACATCCCCCCCACGTCCATCACCGCCGCCCACCGCACGATCGTTGACGTGGCCGAGAAGCACTTCCTGCCGGTCACCGTGGTGGGCATCCGGGCGACCTGCCGCCCGCGCGAGGCGATCAGCATACCCGGCGTGGCCGCACTGGTGGTCGGCGAATACGACCGGGCCGTGGTCGAGCTGTTGCGGTGCCTCCGCGACGGGGCCGACCCGGCCGGGACGGGCGAGAAGCCCGCCGTCGCGGGGGTGTGGGTCAACAGCGAGGATGGCCTCGTCCGCGGCGAGCCGGCCCCGCTGGCCGACGACCTCGACGCCCTGCCGCCGAGCGACCGGGAGCTTTTCGACACAGCGGGGACCGTCGCCGCCAGCGGCGAGATCGACTTCCAGGCCACCCGCGGCTGCCCGTGGTGGTGCGCCTTCTGCCTCAACGACTGGTACATGGACCTTTACGCCGCCGCGGGGCCGCTGCACCGCCGGCGAAGCATCGGCGGCCTGCTGGATGAAGTCTCCGCCGTCGTCCGCCGCTACGACCGAGCCCGGCGGGTCCGTTTCGTGGACCACCCGTTCGCCGCCGACATCGACTGGCTGGCCGACTTCGCCCACGACTACCCCCGCCGCTGCGCCCTGCCATACCGCTGCCACGTGCCGCTGAGCGCGCTGGACCAGCGCGTCCCGGCCATGCTCGCTCGCAGCGGATGCGAAACGGTCAGCGTCGAGGTCGGCTCGGGCAGCAGGTTCATTCGAGAGGAGGTCCTGGGCCTGCGCATGACCCGCCAGCAGATCGTCCGCGGAGTCGCCGCCCTCAAGGCCGAAGGGCTCCGCGTCGAGGGCAGCGTCTTTGTCGGAGCGCCCTACGAGTCCGAGGTATCGATCGACGAGACCATCGACCTGCTTGCCAGGCTTGACCTGGACGCCCTTCGGGCGCGGGTGTACTACCCCGTGCCCGGCACGCGCTCGGCCGAGATCTGCGCCGAGAACGGCTGGATCAGCGGGCGCGGGGAAGAGAACTTCCACGCCAACCGCAGCGTTCTGGACATGCCGTCGCTCGCGCCGGGGCAGATCGACGATATCGCCGCCCGCCTGGAGACGCTGGTTCGCCGGCGGCGGACGGGCTCTGTCTGGAGCTGGCTCCGCAGGATGCGGAAGCTCGCGGCCAAGCCGCTGCGGCTCAGACGCGCCAAGCGCCCGCCGGGAGGGTCCACCCGGCGGCGGTGAGACCGGGCCAACGGAATCCAGACGGCGGGCCAAGGGTCCCCCTTTCTAAGGTGTTCACCTGAGATCGCGGGGAACTTTTTCCGTAGATTTTCCTTGTCGCGCCTCCGTGGCAAATCTATAATGCTAATGACTGACCGGTCAGTCATCGGCTTTGGGCATAGCGGGTCCGGGCCGGTCAGGCCGTGAGAGCGGCGGACAGGAAAGCGGAATGTCATCCGGCAAAGGCAATCGGCGCGATCGGATCCTGGCAGCGGCGGAGAAAGTCTTCGAGGCCCACAGCTACGCCGCCGCCACCATGGACGCGGTGGCGGCTGAGGCCGGCGTCGCTAAAGGCAGCATCTACAATTACTTCGAGAGCAAGCACGACCTTTTTGCCCAGATATTCAAGGAGATGACCGCCGGCGAGATGGCCAGCGCCGATGAGCTTCTCGCGACCTCGGCCAGCGCCGCCGAGAAGCTCGCCGCCCTGCTGGACTACTGGTCGGCCCGCCTTGAGGAATACCAGCGAATGGGCCGGCTGGTGCTGGAGTTCTGGGCAACGGCCGCCCGCGAGGGCCAGCAGGG
>CBFCZU010000060.1:0-18665 GCA_965602635.1 uncultured Planctomycetales bacterium
AAGTCCGTCTGGTACTGGCTGATCCCCAACTGCCGCCTGCTGCTCATCTCGGCGATGGCGGTCCTGCTGCGGCTGCCGGACCGGCTGGAGCACGTTCTGCACGCCCCGCCCGACGACAGCTACCTGGGCCGGGCCATCTTCCGAGCCTCCGGCGAGTTCAAGGAATACTGCTTCGCAGTGGTGATTCTCTTCTACCTGCTGAGCGTGTACCTGCGGATGGGCAAGAAGAGCAGGAAGCAATCAGCCAGCCCGTAGCCGCCTTCCAGGAATCCCCCCCGCCGCCGGAGCGGCTACCACTCGTCCTGCCTGCCGGAGGCGTGAGGGGTGACACGCGGCGTGCCGTGAAGGCGAATCGGCCGGCGAAGGCGGATCAGGTAGATCTTCCCCCACTTCTGCTCCTGGGAGATGACCGGCTCGGTCTCCGCCATGACCTCGCCCAGGTCGCCCGGCCTCATTACCTCCACCTTGTCGCCGTCGCGCTCGACCATCCTGGTGGCGCCCAGCTCGATCAGCCCGTGGTCGCAGGTGATCAGCCAGGGCGCGTCCGAGCGGTCGAGCTGCTCGACGTTCTCCGCCCAGGTGCCGAACCGCCCCAGGTACAGCTCGACGGCAAGCTTATGTGCGTCGTGGACCGCGAACTCGTCGCCGCCGACCAGCGGGCGGGCCGCCCGGGCCAGGGCGATCATCTTCTCCCCGTCGCGCGTCTGGGCCTGGCGGCAGATCATGTGCCGGTTGACGAACGTGACGCCCAGCATGCCGACCACCGCCAGAGCCGCCACGCGGCGCAACTGCCAGCGCAGGCTCCAGCGGACGCCCAGCACCAGGACCACTATGCCCAAGGCGACCAGGGAGTGCAGTGCCCGCCAGGTGGCCGGCGGCACCCACGACGGGAGCTCGAGGTTCTTGGTGATGAATCGCGGCATGTGCTCGTGGAAGAGGTACATCAGCGGGACGAGAATCAGCAGCGCGCCGATCACGACAGGCGCGGCCGCGAATACGTGCCGCAGCACCTGTGTGAGGCGCCCGGCGCCGGGGCCGCGGCGCTGGATTTCCTCGACGGCCCAGGCGGCCATCAGCGCGGCGGCGGCGTAGCACGGGAGCAGGTAGTCCGGCCTGAAGCCGTGCGTCAACGAGAACGGCACCACCACGGCCAGCACCCAGCAGAGCGGCAGGAATACCGGCGATCTGAAGGCGAACCATCGGCGCGGACCGGCCAGCAGCAACGCCCCCACCATGAAGATCGACACGGGCAGCAGATAGTAGAGGAGGTGAAGGGCGGGCGGGACCGAGGTGCCGTGAGGCGGGCTGGCCCCCCCGCCGGTGACGCGCTGAACGAACTCGAAGTAGATGATCTTGCGGAACTCCTCGCCGCCCTGGACGAGCATTCCCACGGCGACCGGGGCCAGGACGACCACCATGGCCAGCATCCCCCAGCCGAAGCGTGTGGCCCTGATCGCCCACCGCCAGCGGCGAATCACCAGCCCCCCCGCCCGTAGCGCCTTGGCCCAAAAGCCCTTCGCGGCCCGCACGGGCGCGAAGCCCGGGCCGATGGCCGTCGCCAGCGCCAGCGCGCCGCCCACCAGGATGAGGTTGACCACGCCCCATCCCTTGGTCATGGCGCCCAGTATCATCATCACCCACAGGCCGACCGCCCAGCGGCGGCGCTTCGCCCGCGGGGCGCGGTGAAAGAGCAGGCGGTCGGCGCACATCATCGCGCCGACGATCCACATCGCCATGAGCATGTCGGTGACGGCGATGTACGTCATCTTGCCCATGTGCATCGCCGTCGCCCACAGGCACGCCGCCAGCAGCCCCGCCCGCCGGCCGTACCACCGCCGGCCCAGGAAGTACACCAGCACGCCGGCCACGAGCGAGGCCGCCACCGTGGGCAGGCGGAACGTGAAATCGTTGTAGATGCCCGTCGCCATCAGCACCGGCGCGTCCAGCCAGGCATACAGTTGCGGCTTGCGGGCGAGCCCGCGAAGCTGGTCCCGCGGCAGCAGCCAGTTGCCGCTCTGCACCGTGCCCACGACCGCGCCGATCTGCTGCAACTGGGCATAGGTGTACGTGTTCGAGGGCGCGGTGGCGCTGATGGCGATGACGGCGCCGACCACCAGCAGGACCAGCGCAACGTCCAGGACGGTTCTGCGGGCGGCGGCATTGAGCTGGTGATTTCGTGGGTCCATGCGGACGTCCGCGTGCTGTCAACGTGCGTGAGACACCCAACCCGCGCGGCAGTCTATTCTGCCGCGTCGGCGGCGTCAAGGCAGGCGGGCGGCGGGTGGCGGCCGGCCGGCGCCCTCCAGTTGGGCCATGACGCCGGACATCCACGCCCCCGCCACGCCGAGAGCCCCGGGGATGACCAGCATGATGATGGGATTGGTCAGATAGGCCGCCAGTATCATCTCCTTGGGAAAGCCCAGCAGGCCGAAGACGCCCACCGCCACCGATTCGCGGATTCCGAACCCTCCCGGCGTGGCCGGCAGGAGGTTGTGCAGCATCACGACCGGGCTCAGCGCGCAGGCCGTCAGGAGGCTGATCGAACCGTATGCCCGCAGGCAGGCCAGGACGGACAGGACATTGATGGCCTCGGCGCCCAGTGAGATTGCGAAGAAGGCTGCGAACTGGCGTCCGGTGAGGCGGATCTCAGCCAGCTCGCGTGCCTTGCCGGGCAGCACTCGGGCCAGGACCTTCCACACCGCGGCCGGACGGTAACGCACCACCAGCGGCACACCGAGGGCCGCCGCCAGCAGCAGCGGGCACAGCAGCAGCATCCAGGCCGGCACGGGCGTCCCCCAGGTCCACGCGACGCCCGAGAAGACCATGTAGATCAACCCAAGGACGCACAGGCTAAGCACGGCCGAGAGGTCGAACATCCGCTCGATGACCACCCACCCCGCCAGGCGCACGCGTGCGCCGCGCGGGACGAACAGCGGACGGACCACCTCGCCGCCGCGCAACGGGGTAATCAGCCCGACCCCCAGGCCGGCGAGCATGGACGTCCAGGCCTTTGGCCAGCCGATGCGCATGCCCTCCAGCGAGGTCATCCACCGCCAGCGGGCGACGCGCACCGACCAGTAGGCCGCCGCCAACGCCACCGTGGCGAGCAGCAGCGGCCAGCGCACGCTCCGGATCCGCCGGGCGAACTCGCCCCAGTCCTGCCTGCCCAGAAGAACCGCCAGGATGGCGACCGCCAGCGCCAGCGAAAAGGCATACCGCAGGGACCTTCGCAGACTTGCCTGCATGGCCGCGCGAGGCTAATGGAAAACACCCCCGGGAGCAATGGCGTTCTGCAGCGCCCGCTGCTAGCCCAGCGGGCCGCGCTTCTTCTTGGCCTCCTCCTTCTGGAGGAACGCCCTCACACGCCCGTGGTGCTCCTGGACGTTCTTGAATATCAGGCTGTCGCGCTCGGGCACGATCCGCAGCAGCACGCCGAACTCCCGCTCGGCCCGTTTCCAATCCTTGTTCCGTTCCAGGATATACGCGTTGCGGTACCGCTCCTGAACCACCTTGATGAGTTCATTCAGAACGGCGTCGTACTTGACCCCGTCTTCGGAATCGTCGAAGAATTCCCTGCCACTGTATGCGAGCGACTCCTTGAATGCGACCAGACACTTGTGCAGATACAGTGGCTCCAGCCCGTGCTGCTGGTAGAGCTCCAGAGCTTCCTGAAGCTTGCTCTCCTTCTTGACGGGGTTGGGGCTCTTTTCGATGGGCACGGAAAGAGCCGCCTTGATCTCCTCGAGCGTGAGCATCCGCGCGATGGGCGTGCCGCTTTCGCCAGGGCCCCTGGCCACGTAGATGATCACTCCGACGATCAACATGACCCCCAGGTAGATCCCCAGGCCGATCATGATCTTCTTCCCCTTGGCCTTGTCTTCGAGCGCGGCCCGCTCGGCGGCGGTCATTTCCGAAGATCGCCTTCGTCTCGGCCCCTCGTCAAGCTCGTCCGGCGCGAACTCCTCCTCCACCGGCTCGGGCGGGGGAGCCTCCGCCTCGGGCGGCTTGGGCTGGGCCAGGCCCCGGTGCTTCCTGCCGAAGGCGCTCTTCGGCGGCATGGCCTGGTTGTGAAGCGCCAGGGCGGTCTCGGGGTCGTCTCCGGCGGCGATGAAGAGGATTTCGGTCTCGGCCCCCACGCCGAGAAGATCGCCGGTCTCGAGCAGCAGCTTCTTGCCGGACTTGTAGCGCTTGCCGTTGACCCAGGTTCCCCTCGGCGAGAGGTTTTCCAGCGTGGCCCCGGCGCGGAGCAGCTCGTACCTCGCCTGCCGGCGGGAGGCGTAGTCCTCGCTGAGCAGCACGTCCGCCTCGCTGCCCCGCCCGAGGGTCGCCGCCGCCTTGGCCAAGACGACGCGCTGGCCGGCCTGCGGACCGGCCACAAAAACCAGCGTGGCGTGCGTGGGATCGTTCATGTCATTCGCTTCCGCCCTGCCGCAGGGCGGGCGTGCGACCGGCGCCGCCCGCGATCAGAAAAGCTCGCCTCTCACGGCCAGAATGATCAGCGGAGCGAATATTGTCAAGACCACCGATACCAGGATGAGCACGCCTGGCAGGAGGATTCGCACCGACGCCTGGGCGGCGAGCTTCTCGGCCCGCACCGACCGCTGCAGCCGCATCAGGTCGGCCTGTTCCTTCAGCACGTCGGACAGCGGCGAGCCGAGGGCCTCGGCCTGGATGATGGCCGCCACTATCGACCGCAGCGACTCCAGGGCGATCCGGTCGATCATGTTCCTCAGCGCCTGCCGGCGGGTCGTGCCCAGCGCGACCTCGGCCAGGACGGTGTTCAACTCGACGTTGAACGGGTGGTCCGGGTCCTCGCGGACGACCGTCCGGACGGCCTCGGTGAAGGTCGCGCCCGCCCCCATGGACAGAGAGACAAGGTCGAGCGTGTAGGGCACCCGCCGGGCGATCAGGCCGGTGCGTTTGACGGCCTGGCCGTGAATGTGATACAGCGAGACGCCGAAGCCCGCGGCAAAGCAGGTTGGCATTAACACCACCGCCGGAATCCCCAGCGCCAGGAGGTTGAACACCTGGCCAAGGACCATGACCAGTATGCCCCAGAGCATCGACGTGGCGATGTATTCGTCGGCGGTGTAGAAGTTGGGCGAGCCGGCGGCCACGAGCTTCTCCCGCAGCCAGACCTTCAGCCGCGTCAGCCGCAGGTACCGGCTCAGCACGAGCAGCAGCCACATCAGCGGCTGGAGCGTCGGATTCTCGAAGACAGTGCGGCGGTCGGCGTGCCCGGCTGCCAGGGCGATCTCGCGCTCGGGGGTCATCTCCGCCCGCCCCCGCTGGGCGAACAGGGCCACGGTGAAGACGCACACGAACGTGCCCAGGGACAGGGCGGTGGCCAGCTTCATCAGGTCAACCGCCAGCATCGGCGCCATGCCTGCGATGATGTCCGGGCTGAAGGAGTTCATGTCAGATATCTATGTTGACGATCTTTCTGATCCACAGGAAGCCGAGGATGTTCAGCACGACGATCGGCAATAGCAGCCAGAAGCCGATGCCCGCGCCGAGGAACTTAGGGTCTGCCTTCCAATCGAACAACAACGCCACAGCATCCGGCGCAATGCCGTAGAAGATCAACAGGATCACGACCGGCATGGCGGCCATCCAGCGGGCGGCTGTCCGGCCCGGGGCGGTGAGCGTCTCGATCCGCTTCTCCAGGCGGTGAATCTCGCGAATGCTCTCGGCGATGCGGTCGAGCGTCTCGCCCAGGTCGCCGCCGCGCTCTCGGTGGGTAAGCAGTGCCGAGAAGACCAGCCGGTAGTTCGACGACCCGATCCGCCGCCCGGCGTTGGCCATCGCCTCCTCCAGGGATATGCCGTGCTCGTACTCGCGGACCAGGTGGGTGAACTCCTCGCTTATCGGGCGCACGGCGTTGCGGGCGAGCAGATCCATGCCCTGAATGAGGTTCAGCCCGGCGCGGACGCCGGAGGTCAGCGTCCTGATGCCGTCGACGAGCTGGTCCTCCAGGCGATACAGCCGCCGGTAGCGGAGGTACTTAAGGACCAGCGTGGGTATGAAGGCGCCCCCAGCCGCCAGCATCACAGCCACCGCCGCGCTGGGCACGATCATGTAGCCGATCAGCGCCAGCAGCAACATGCCCGCCAGCCCCATCACGGTGACCGTGCGGGGTTTGACGTCCATCAGCAGGTGCCTGCGGAGGACGCGGTCGTAGTATTCCTCTCGCTTGAGCACGGCCTGGCGCACGCGCGGCCACCAGGCGTACGCCAGGGCGGACACGGCCGCGAAGACCGCCCCGGCGGTCACGTGCTGCCAGACGGCCGCCGTCGGCGCCGATTCTCCGATTGCCACGACCCAGCTCACTGGAACACCTCGAGGTCGAGATGGCCCTTCTCGACCAGCTCGGTGGCGAACTCGGGGATGTAACCGGTGTGCCGCAGGTAACCGGTGACCTGCCTGGTACCGCCGGCGTCGGGCGAGGGCGGCTCGGCCCCGGAGGCCCCTTCACCGCCATCGGTGCGGAACAGGAAGATGTCCTCGGTGATAATCTGCGTGGTGTCCAGGTCGATGCCGACGACCTCCGAGACATGGGTGACGCGGCGGCTGCCGTCAGGAAAGCGGGCGATCTGCGCCACTACGTCGATGGCGGCGACGATCTGTTCGCGTATGGCGCGGACGGGCATTTCCACGGCCGTCAGCACCATCGTCTCCATCCTCAGCATCGTGTCCGCCGGCGAGTTGGCGTGGAGGGTTGTCATGGACCCGTCGTGGCCGGTGTTCATCGCCTGGAGCATGTCCAGGGCCTCCGGGCCGCGGACCTCGCCGACGATGAGCCGATCCGGCCTCATGCGCAGGGAATTGCGCACCAGGTCGCGGATGGTGTATGCGCCCTTGCCCTCGATGTTTGGCGGGCGGGTCTCCATCCGCACCAGGTGCTCCTGCGGCAGTTGCAGCTCGGCGGAGTCCTCGATGGTGACGATCCGCTCCTCCGGATCGATGAAGTTGCTCAGCACGTTGAGGGTGGTGGTCTTGCCGCTGCCGGTCCCGCCGGAGATGAGGATGTTCTTCCGCCCCACCACGCAGGCCCGCAGGAAGTTAGCCACCGGCTCGGTGAGCGTGCCGAAGTCGATCAGGTCGTCTATGGTGAACGGTATCCGGGAGAACTTGCGGATCGTGAGCACGGGCCCCGAGAGGCTCAGCGGGTTGATCACGGCGTTGACCCTGGAGCCGTCGGGCAGGCGGGCGTCCACCAGCGGGGTGGACCGGTCGATGCGCCGCCCAACGGGGGTGATTATCCGCTCGATGATCGAGCTGACAACCTCCTCGGAGAAGAAGCTCCGCCCCGTCGAGCTGATCACACCTTCCTTCTCGATGTAGATGTGGTCCTTGCCGACCACCATGATCTCGTTGACGTGCGGCATTTCCAGCAGGTCCTGCAGCGGCCCGTAGCCGAAGACCACGTCCTCGATTTCCTTGCTGAGCATGCGGGTGACGACGTAGCGCCTCAGCTCCTTCGTCAGCCTGTCGCTGATGCGGCTGTACTGATTGCCGAAGTCGCCCTCGATCATCCGGGCGTCTTCCTTGACCGTCTGGGGCTGGAGGCGCAGCGGGAAGTCGCTGATGATGTCGCCGACGACCTCGCTGATGGTCTTCTCGAACTCGCCCTGGAGGATGTCTGACTCCTCGAAGCCGTAGGAGTACATCATCTTCCCCGTGCATCGCATGTTCAGCTCGGTGACGACGCCGCGCCAGAGGAAGTCGCGGATCAGCTCGTCGGTCATTTCATCGTCCACCTCGCCCAGGCGGGTGGAGATGATCTCGGCCAGGTGGCGCTTGATCAGGGCGGCGTGCTCAGAGTCGGCGCTGGCGACCTGTGCGGCGGCGCGGAGGTTGAGCCGTTCCAGCAGCTCGCCGTGGATTGCCTGCTCCAGCTCCACCAGCCTGTGTCGTGGTGTAGTGATCTCGGCGGCGGCGCGCCCGCGCCGGGCCGACGGCTCCATCATGAACAGCGAGAACTCGCCCACGCGGATCTCGTCGCCGTAGTCCACCTTCACCCGCCCGTGGGCGGGCACGGGCCTGTTGCGGACGATGGTGCCGTTCATCCCCAGGCTCTCGACGAAGTAGCCGCCGTCGTCGCGGAACAGCCGGGCGTGCTCGCGCGAAACGAAGGCGCTCGGCAGGGACACGGTGCTGTCCTCGTCGCGCCCAATGGTGACGTTGGCGTCGTCAACCTCGACGACCCTTCGCTCATCGCTCAGATGGTTGTAAACCCATATTTCCACGTCCGGTTCCTAGCCCGTCCTATCCGTCCGGCAGCGGCGTATTCAGCACCGGCAGGACGGCCGGGTTGATCCGCTCGTTGAACTTGGCGTCCGTGTCTTCGGGGTTGCGCACCAGCAGCAGTATCCGGCCCCGGACGCGCGCCAGCAGGTCGGCCAGTTGCTCGCCTACCTGGGGCGTCACCTCCACGCTCACCGTGCGGTACACTCGCACGCCGGTGGGCTTCCAGTCGGCCTCGAAATCCTCATCGGGGCTCTTGCTCCGCCCGCCGATACCCAGGACCTTCAGGTTCTCGATCAGCGTGTACGTCTTCGGCGGCTTGCCCCCGATGCTTAGCACGCCCAGCACGTCCACCCGGTCGCCCTGGCTGAGCAGGGCGCCCACCGAGTACTTGGGGTCAACCGACAGGGGGAACGCCCGGCTGCGCTTGGCGATCTTCTGCGAGGGCCTGCCGCCGCGGTGGCCCAAGATTTCCGTGTAGAAGACGAAGTGGTTCTTCTCGACGTTCTTGACCAGCGTGCCGTTGACGACGACGGTTGCCAGGTCGCCCTTTCTGGCCACCCCGTCGAGGCTGGCCGAACCGGCGGAAATGGGCAGCACCTCCACCGACCGGCTGTCGATTCTGTCCCCGGCCTTCATGTTCTGCCGCCAGCGCAGCACCTCTATGATCTCGCCGCGAATCCGCTTCTCCTGGATCGAATCGTAGAAGTAGAACAGCCCCACCGCCACCACCCCCAGCAGCAGCGAGATGAGCAGCAGCTTCTTGTTCCAGACGACTGTCTCGGCCATGGGAATATCCTCTGCGCCGGGGCGCTCGCCCGTGCGGCTCGTCGCAAGGCCTCGCCGGCTCAGCGGCCGGGCTTGCCCGGACGGGCGATCACCAGAACGATTTTCAGCCTTTTACCATTATCGGTCGGAATAAGCATTACGTCGTACTGTTGTCCCTGGGCGGCCCGGAAGGCCAGGATGATTCCGGGGCCGCCCTTGACGGCCGCGTCCCTGTCGGCCCTCTTGACCAGCCGGTACCCGGCGGCGGCGAGCTTGCTGCGATAGAACTCCTCTGCCGCCGGGAGGTCGCTCTCGACGACGTAGGTAATGATGTCCGCTGCCCTGTCGCGCAGGAGCCTGCGGAAGCCGCTCTGCCTGACGGCCCCGTGCGGGCTCACGGCCTCGGGCGGGTCGCGCTCCAGGCGCTCCATTCCCGTGCCCGCCAGCGGGTTGGCGGCCCACTCGGCGGGACCGGTCGCCGCCGTGGGAGCCGAGCTGGGCATCGGCCCCCGCCTGGGCCGGGGCGGGCCATTCGCCGGCGCCGGCCGGCCGCCCAGTTTGCGGATGATTCCGTGGGCGAGCAAGGCCAGGCTCACGGCACACACGCCGCTGGCCAGCCACACTGCCGGGCCGACCCGCGTCGCGCCTCGCAACGGACGCCGGGGCCGATCGCCTGACACGCGCCACATCGCCCTACCACCGGGCCAGATACAGCCCGCGGACCATTGAGGCCATGCCGTTCGCCGGCGCCGGAACCTTCAGCAACTCGCCGTCCAGCCCGGAGTAGTACAGGTCCCGCAGGGCGGGCCAGCAGGAAACCTCGTCCCGGCGCCAGGTGACGCCCTCTCTGCCGTGGTGGTGGGTGATCGCGCCGGCGGACTTTGCCCAGAGCGCCATGGCGTGGCGGAAGGTCGCCGAGACGCGGGCCTGCTTGCCGCCCGGATACCGCTCGACGACGAGTTCCTCAGCCAGGAGCTTCACGGGCCCGCCCTGCTGGCCGGCAACGTCCACCAGGTCCCTGGCCGTCTGGCCGACGGCCGCTTCCGAGACCAGGTCCACGTCCTTGGCACGGTCGGCGAAGCAGACCTCGTTGATCCGGTCCTCGCTGGGCCAGCTGCCGGTCTCGACGCGCCGCCAGGCGGCGTACCGGTCGGCGACCGACACCTGGTGTTTGTGCATCATGGCCCAGCCGAAGAAGAACGTCGCCGCCAGCACGGTCAGCAGCAGCGGCAAGACCAGCACGAACTCCACCATGGCCGTGCCGCGCCGGCCGAACCGCCACTCGCCGGGAGCCTTCGAATTTTGCTGTCGGTAAGTCATCTTCGCTCAGTGGTTCATCATCCGGTCAACCATGTTCGGATCGAAGCGCGAGAGGTATTCATGAATCTCCGTTACGTCCTCAACTTCAACCAGCCCGCCGCTGTCGGCCGCGTCGGGCGCGCCTTCGTCCATACGCTGCATCCAGTCCTCCCACTGCGTCACCGGGACCAGCTTGGATTTCCAGTCGGGCGTCCACAGGTCCCAACTGGCGGTGTTGAAGATGGTGCTCTGGGCGACGGCGACGGTATTGGGGTACGGGCTGGGGCTGCCGAACCGGGTGGCCCAAACCTTCGGGCGGTTGCTCGTGGCCGCCACGCCGAGATAGGTGAAGACGTCCCGGCGAACGCCCAGGTCGTGGTGAGGCTGGGAGATGTCGTAGTCGCCCAGGCTGATGTCCATCAGTATCGGCGCCGGCATGTCCTCGCGGGTGCTGCCTTCGGCCGGGTTGGACACCTCCACCTCCTCGCCGACGTCGATGCCGCCGAAGACGTACTGGGCCACCATGTAAACCTTCTCCCAGATCGGCTGGCGCGTGGTGGGGTCCAGGGTCAGCTTGATGCCGATGTCCTTGTCCTCGGTGGTCTCGTAGAAGTACTGGTCTTCCCACACCCAGTCGTCGGTCTTCTTGATGCCCCACGTGGCGGGGTCCTGCCAGCCGTTGACCCAGATGGCGACCGGCGCCTTGCCGTTGCTGACGTAGCTGCCCGGGGTCATCCAGCCGGCCGTGCCCTTCTCGTAGCGGCTGCGGGTCTCGACCAGGTAGAACATCGTGCGGGTGATCCGGTTGCGGTTGTCCGCGGCGATGGTCAAGGCGGCCGGATAGTCGATGACGGCGCCGGCCGCGTCCGACCACTGCGGATAGTGGATGTACTTGGGGTCGTGCGAGCCCCACATGTAGTCCAGCTTGATATCGGCGACCTTGCGGTGGTACTCGTGGAAGAAGGTGTCCGCCAGTTGCCCGGCGGAGTAAGTGCCGCTCGCCCACGAGTTCCGTGCATACCCCTGGACTCGCCGGCGCATCCACTCGTATGGCCCATAGACTCGATAGTCCACGATCGTTCGCCCGACGACGCGCTGGGCCCAGTGGCCGCTGGGGTTGGACGTGTGCCCGCGGGCGCTTTGGCCCACCCTTCGCCCGCCGATACTGACGTTTCCTCGGCTGCCGCGGATCGCCCCGTGCCCCGGCTGGCCCGGAACCCACCGATCACTCGCGTAAGTGTTAAGGTACACGTAGTCCCGCCACTTGAAGAGCCGATCGTACGGGCCCTTGCGGTGGTGAGGCAGCTTCCCGCTGGGCCAGCCTCGGTTGAGGTCGTCGGGGATCAGCCCCGTTTTGACAGGGAGCTCGAAATCGTTGTAGGACGTCCGCACGGCCGGCAGCTGGGGCAGCACCGGCACCACGAAAGCCACCTCGGCGTGATCGAGCTGCCCGTAGCGAGCGGCGTTCTTCTGCGCCAGCACGCCGGTGGCCTGTGCCTGATCGCCGGCGGTGACGGCGATGGCCTGGCTGAACAGGTCCATGCTCTCGGCCGCCCGCCACAGCTCGCCGTCCGGCCAGTTCGTCACTGCCTCGACGTCGACCGTGGAGTTGAACAACTGATCCATGGGGGCGAGGATGTCGCGCTGCCGCTCCAGCCGGTCCCGGAGCGATTCCAGGCCCTCCTCCAGATGGGGGTCGGTCACTCCCCGCTGGAGCTGATTGGTGACGCACTGGAGCCACGCGTCCACCTCCTCGTGGGCCATTTCCACCGACAGCGGAAAGGCGTCGAGCGTGGGGATCAGGGCGAGCATGCGCGTCTGGGCGACGTTGTTCATGGCCACGACGTTCATGCAGCGCGCCATCCACGCTGCCCCGGAGATGGCCGTGGCGTCGGCGGAGTTCTGCATCACCACCCGCCGGTCAACCTGGTCGCCCACGTTAATGACGTAGAACACCAGCCCCGCCAGCAGGGAGACCCCCAGCAGCACGACCACGAACACCTGCCCGGAATGGAAGCGCCGGATCCGGCTTGCCCTCATGACACCACTCCTCAAGACGGCGGTCCGCTCTCGCTCTCCACCTTCTTCTCCGCTGCCTCTATGAACGCTTCGACCTCCGGCGTCGGCTTGAAGCCCTTGGCCAGATTGAAATACGCCACTGCGGCGCGGTAGTTGCCCTCGACCATGGCCGCCTTGCCCTTGTCGATGTGCTCCTCGTAGCGACCCAGACGGTGGAGGTTCTCCACCTCGCCGGCCTTCTTGGCCGGGTTCCTGCGCATCTGGTCGATCTGGATCAAGAACATCTTCCAGTTCTTTTCTTTGCGCGACTTCTCCGCGGCCGCGAAAAGCTCGTAGTAGGTCTTCTCGTAGTGTATCTGCTGGACCACCGCGTCCACCTGGGCCCCGCGGGTTGAATCAATCTGCTTGGCCTGGTTGTAGGCGGCGATGGCCTTGGCCCAGTCCCTCGCGGCGCGGAAGTTGCTGGCCTCGCGAATCTTGATCTGGTAGCGGCACTCACGCATGTTGCTCTTCAGCGCCGCGTCCTGGTTGAGCTTGGCGGCGGCCTGGAACTTCTCCAGCGCCGCATCGTAGCTCCTGCGCCGCATCAACTGCTGGCCCTCGCCGACGAGGGAGCGGTAGATCTGCAGCCCGGTGATCTTCTTGAGCAGGTCCTCGACCTTGGCCGAGGGCATGACGGTGCGGGCCTTCTCGAGCGTCTCCTTCGCCTCTTTGAGGCGGTTGGCGGTGAGGAACTGCTGGCCCAGCTCGAGGTAGTGGTCGTAGCGAAGCTGCTTGGCCCGGGCGGCGATCTGATCGGCGGCCTTGGTGCGCTTGAGCTGGCGGGCCATTTGGACGGCCTCGTCGTACTCGCTCGCCGCCTCCAGCCGCCGGCGCTGGCTGACCAGCTTCTTGGCGCTGGCCAGGTGAGCCTCGTACTTCGTCTCCAGGTCCAGCGTGGTGAGCTTCGACTCGGCGATCTGCTTGAGATTCGTGTAGAGCTTCGGGGGCAGCGTCGCCTCCGCGCCTTTCAACACCTCCAGCGCGTCGCGGTAGGCTTCCTTGGCCTCGTCCACCTGCCCCTGCTCGGCCAGTGCGTCGCCCTTGCTGAGCAGCGCCGTGTACTCCCCCTGCTTCTTCATTTCGCTGATCTCGCGGCGCCTGTTCTGAATCTTGCGGATCTGCTCCTTGGGCAGGCCCCCGAGCGTGCCGACCTTCTTGAGCAGGATGTCGTCGGCGACGTCCAGGTCGCCGCGGGCGATGGCCTCCTCGGCTTGCTTGAAGTAGTCTGCGTAGCGCCGCTGCTCGCTCCAGTAATCGCGAAAGTTCGGGATGTCCTCCTGCTGCATCCGCTGGGTCCAGGCGTAAAGCTCGCTCCGGTCGCGCTGGAGGTCCTCCACCATCTGCGTGACCTGCTTGAGGCAGTTGTCCGTCTCGTCGTCTTCCTGCTTCATCACGGCGTCATAGCCTCGGCAGAGCCACCCCATGGCCGCTGCCCGCCGGGCGATGATGAGCTTGGGATACTTCTTGCTGACGGCCCTGAAGCCCTCCAGCGCCTGGTTGTACTTCTCCTGGCGCTCGGCGAGTGTGTCTGCTTTGCCCGCCTGATTGTGCAGGTCGAGGGCCTTGGCGTACTCGCCCATTGCTTGCATGGTCTGTTTTCGCTCGCCGGCGGCGAAGACTGCCCACAAGATCACGGCCGCGACGATCAGCACGGCCGCCGCCGAGCCGGTGATTATGAACTTCGTGCGAAGCGACATTGGTGCCTTCGGTATCTCGGCGGTGAGGGGCTGGGAGGCTAGGACGCCCTCCGCCAGTTCGTGGCCTTCCTCGGCCGCCATGGTCGCCTGGCCGCGCTGGGGCGCCCCGGCAAGGGCAGCGCCAGCGGCCGCCGCGCGGCGCTTCCGCCTGCGGGTCTGCTCTTGCGGGGCGTGTGTCCGTGGCGAGAAGCTCGCCCGGATTTCCCTGCCAAGCGTCTCGACGTTGTCGAATCGCTCCTCGGGATCCTTGGCCATCATCCTGCCCACGATGCCCGACAGCGCCGCCGGCACGGCCGGGTTCACCTCCGCCAGCGGCGGCGCCACCTCATCCGGCGAGGAATGCCATTTCATCCAGCGAAGCGCTTCGCTGTGCGGGTCGCGGACGATGTCGTGGAAGATCTCGTTGAACTTGGGCCTGCCCAGGAGCATCTCGTAGGCGATCATTCCCAGCGAGTAGATGTCGGCCCGCCCGTCCACCCGCTTGCCGGCGAAGAGTTCCGGGGCCATGTACTTGGTGGTCCCCAGTCGCATGGAGACGGCCTCGCCGATCGGGGCGGCGACGCCGAAGTCGGTTATCTTCACGCGCAGCCCTTCGCCGACGATGATGTTTCCGGGCTTGACGTCGCGGTGGACGATGCCCATCCGGTGTATGGCGGCCAGCCCGGAGGCGATCCGCCAGAGAAGCTGCAGGACCGCCTTCGGCTCGACCGCCTCTTCCGTGGTCGCCAGGGACCTCTCGATGGTGTGCCCCTCGACGAACTCCATGACGATGAAGAGCCCGCGCTGGTCCTCCATGAGGTCGTGGATGGTGACGATCTGCTCGCACTGGAGGCTGGCCAGTTGCCGGGCGACCTCGCGGAAGCGGTCGATGAATCGTTCGTCGGCAGCCAGTTGTGTGGCGACCTGCTTGATGGCGACGTGGCGGTCCAGCAGCGGGTCGTGCGCTTTGTAAACGATCGACTGCCCGCCGGAGCCGAGCTTCTCGACGATCTCGTACTTACCGAGCTTCGTCCCGGCGTGCATGCCGCCGGAAAGATCGCCCAGGTCGCGATTTGTGTTTCCCTGTGTCATCTGCTGTCAGATCGCCTCAACCCCCGCGACCAACGTACCGGGGGAACTACTCCACGTCTATCTCGTCCTCCACGCCCTGGTTGGTCAGGGTGTAGGTCACCTCGACGTCCGTCCCGAAGCCCCCTTCCGGCAGCTCTCCGCCGGCGCCCAACAGGGCGAAGACCCTGCCGGCGTAGGGGACCGAAAGGTACACCGTGTGCCGCAGCCAGACCCTCAGCTCCTCGTTGTCGCCGTAGACCTGCCCGTTGGCCGGGGGATGCAGCCCCACCTCGGTATGCTCCCACGCGTACTCGTACTTTGCCGGGAGCATGTTCCTGATCCATCCGGGGACCTCTTCCCCGTAAAGCGTGTAGAAGCGGGTCAGGCCATCCTGGATCAGCGCCGAGTCGCCGCCGGCGGCCGAACCGCGCCTGGAGGCGGAGATCGCCAGCAGCTTGTACACGGCCGCGGCGCGGATGCGGTGAAGCTTCTCCGATTGCCCCGGCGAGGCCACCACGTTGCGCGGCTCGTCGTAGGAGACCTTCTCCGGCACCCAGGTGATGGCCGCCCGGGCGGCGGTGTAGCCGGCGTGGTGGACCACCAGGTTGGCCGAGAGCAGCGTGGCCGACTGGATCATTATCAGCACGATCATCAAGGCGACGGGAAACAGCAGGGCGAACTCGACGGCCGCCGTGCCGGAGTCGCCGGTATCGGCCAGGCTTGCCCGCCCCCGCCCCAGGCGCCACAGCACCCCGCCCAGCACGTACAGGGCCAGGAGCGAGCCCAGCACCGCCGCTCCGAAGACCATGGCCGCCGGGCTGCGCATGGCCTCGGCGGTTCGGCCCCGCCCGGATGCGGCGACACCCCAGGTTGCGCAAAGCACTATCAATGCGACGATTAGAACCGTCGCCGAGGATGACAGTCTCAGCATTCTCGTCCGCCCGCCGCGCTTCATGCCATTAGGTCCTGCCCCGCGAAGCCCGTCGCCCAACGCGCCGATGCCACCGGGTATCGTCTATCGATTATATCCCGCCAATCTCCAGAATGTTCGCCACGAGGGCGGCAAGCGCTCCGGCAGACAGCGCCACGGCGAACGGGACTTTCGGGCTGTCCGGGCTGCTTGGGTCGGCCGGCTTCGCGCCCGGCACGATCAGCAGCACGACCGCGTTGAAGATCCGCCGCAGCGTCCGGCGAACGACCTTTTTCCGCATCATTACGACAATCGCCATGATGGCGGCGATGATGAATCCGTACATCATTGCGGTGATAGCGAACCGCCAGCCGCCCAGGGCGCCAACGGCGCCCATGAGCTTTGCGTCGCCGCCGCCGATGCCGCCGGCCAGCCAGCATACCAGCAGCGGGGCGAAGCCGACGGCAAAGCCCTGCACGGCTGCCGACAGCCCCGGGTTGGCGCCGCGCCCGGTCCATCCGCCGGCCAGTGCGTGCCCCGCCAGGGCAATGATAATGGCCGGATACGTCAGCCAGTTCGGCACCCGCGCCAGCCGCACGTCAGTCACGGCCGCCGCAACGACAAGCACACCAATGGCCGCGGCCGCCCACGCCGGCATGCCAAGCGCCGTCATATCAGCTAGCATGGCTCTCCGCCGAACCAAGCTACGGCGTCTGGACGGGCGTCTGGGCATCGCCCTTGATCTGGCGCCATAAAGTGCTCACCCAGTCGGCGATATCCCCCCGGAGCCAGATCAGCAAGCCCAGCAGGGGCAGGACGATCACGGCGATGATGAGGAGCTTCTCAAGCCCCTCGGCGCCGCGGTCATCGCTGTGCAGCCGCTTCAGCACAGCCAAGGCTTTCTTCATGATCCTTCACCTCGTGTAAGAAACACCTACTCCTCTCCTCGCCTGGCCCGCTACGGGAAAGGAAGCGTTTCCAGGAAAGTCACCATCTGAAAGTGCGCCACCAGCAGCTTCAGGCAGGTGGCACAGACGAAGTACATGGGCAGGGCCACCAGCGCCAGCACCAGCGCCCACTCCACGGTCATCTGCCCGGAGTCGTCGGCGCCCAGGCGCTTGAGTCTCCGCCATGCCCAGCAGCCGTCTCGCCTCATCGGGCCGCCTCCTCGGCCTTGGCGGGCCTCTCGGAGGGCGCGAATATCTCCTTTGTCAGCTCGGCCTGCTGGCGCAGGACGCGCATGCTCGGCTCGCGGCTGAACTGCGACCTGGCGCCCGTCCAGACCAGTCGCCCGGCGCTGGACTCGGCGCCCTCATCCATCTCGTATGTGAACATTTCCTGGGCGCGGTACCGTCCGTCCTCGCCCAGGGGCATTACCTCGGAGATCTCCGTCACCGACCGCCGGCCGTCGGCGAAGCGCGTCAACTGCACCACCACGTCGATGGCCGAGGTGACCTGCGCCCGCAGCGCGTGCAGCGGAAGGTTCACCTCCGACATCATGCACAGCGTCTCCAGGCGGTTCAGGGCGTCCAGCGAGCTGTTGGCGTGCAGCGTGCTCATCGACCCGGCGTGCCCGGAAGTCATCGCCTGGATGATCTCCAGGGCCTCCCCGCCGCGGCACTCGCCGATGATGATCCGGTCCGGGCGGAGGCGAAGGGACGAGCGGAACAGGTCGCGGATGTTCACCTCGCCCCGCCCATAGCGGTCGGCCCCGCGGCTCTCCAGGGAGATGAGGTGATCCTGCTGAAACTCCAGCTCGGCGGAGTCTTCGATCACCACGATCCGCTGGTGGCTGGGGATGAATCCGCTCAGCACGTTCAGCAGGCACGTCTTGCCCGAGGAGGTCCCGCCGGCGACCAGCAGATTCCTCTCCGCCAGCACGCAGAAGCGCAGGTATTCCATCGCCTGTCGGGTCCAGGAGCCCAGCTCGACGAGGGTCTCGGCCTCGAACATTATCTTGGCGAACTTGCGGATGCTCATGCAGGTTCCGCGGCGGCTGAGGGGCTCGAGGATCACATGCACGCGGGAGCCGTCGGGCAGGCGCGAGTCCTGAAGCGGATGCTCGTCCGTCATCCGCTTGCCCGTGTACTGGAGTATGTTGTTCACCGCCCCCATGAAGGCCTCTTCGCTCTCGAACCTGGCGTCGGTCTTGGTGACCTTACCGTCCTTCTCGACGTAGATCTCGTCGTAGGTGTTGATCATGATCTCGGAGACGGAGGGGTCGTCCAGGAAGCGCACAACGGGGGCCAGGAAGCGCCTGATCGTGACCGAGAATATGTCAGCTCGTGCCATCGATGCCCTTCCGGCCCGAGGCAGGCCCCGGGGACTGCCGCGCACAGCGCCCACGGGCCTCCTGTAATCTTTAACGCTGTTGAGGCGGCGTAGTAACGGTTTTTCCTGTACCTATGTAGTTTACGTCGGTCGGGGCGGGCGAACAAGTTGAATAACTCGCCTCGGGGCCGGCTGGCAGGGGGGACCGGCGGAGTTTCCGCCCATGGGCGGCGACTTGAAACACACGCCAAAAGCCGATACAAACAGGGGATGCCGGAGAGGTGCCAGAGCGGCTGAATGGGCCGGTTTCGAAAACCGGTGTGCCTTAGGGTACCGCGGGTTCGAATCCCGCCCTCTCCGTT
>CBFCZU010000061.1:0-18591 GCA_965602635.1 uncultured Planctomycetales bacterium
GAATGGGCTGGCCTTGCATCCGGCGAGGACGTCAGCAACCGAGTTTTCGGGAGGGACAAGGCTCGAACGAACGGGGCATCTTCTGTAAGCATTTTCCACGCCGCCGGTTACGTGGACACGCGCGTAGGAAGCTCAAACGGACTAAAGCGGGGTGCCGTTCTCGCTGGCGGCCTTGAGCCTACGTAAGCCTTGGCATAAGCAAGACGTATACTGTGTCGGGTTGGTGGCTCGTGCATAAGTGTGGGCTAGCTAAAGGCATGAGATGTTCATGTCGATTAGGGTGGTGAGGGTCGGTTGTGTTATGGGGCGCGCTTGCACGAAGGCAAAGCGGTCATACCGCGCCTGAAGTCGGCGCTGCCGGGCTGGTCTGAGCAAGATGTCGTTCCGCTCAATCCGCTGAGTTGGCGGGGAGAGCGGCCAATATACTAGGTCGGGCTTAGGGTGCGAGCGAGCATGGGACGCTTGCGGTCCTGTCGCAGGATCGGCCGGAGCAGATTCCGGCCGGTACGGCAGGACCTGCGATCAAGCGTCGGCTCACGGAGGCCGACAAAATGGACCTCGACCCGAAGCCCACGACGGTTGGCGTGGTGGGGGCCTCGGCCGTCTGTCTGACGTGGCTGCTGTGTCTTGCAGGATGCGATGCCGGGATGACGGCGTCGCCGGCTCAGTTGGCTGCGTTGGCGAAGGCCGGGCCTGTTAGTCCGGTGGTTGACCTCGAAGCCCTCACAAGGGCGAAGCTGCGCACCGGCCCGTATCGCGTAGTCGCCGACGACCTGCTCGAACTGCACCTGCCCGTGGTAATGCACGACGTCGTCACCCCCAGGTACCAGAACGCCCAGCCCCTGTTGTGCCGCGTCAGCAAGGCCGGGACCATCCGCCTGCCCATCGTCGGCGAGCTAAAGGCCACCGGCATGGCGCTCTCCGAGATCGAGGCGTCCGTGGTGAGCGCGTACCATCCGAAGTATCTCAAGCATCTGCCTTCCGTGGCGGCCCGGGTGCTCGAGTACCACACGGAAAGGGTCTCGGTCCTCGGGGCAGTCAACGACCCGGGTACCTATGAGCTCAACAGCGACCAGATGTCGCTGGTCTCGGCCCTGATGAAGGCCGGGGGCATTGTCCAGGAGGGGGCCGGCGCCATTCGGGTACGCCGGTCGGGTGCATCCGGCGATTCGCAGCCCCTGCTCCTGCCGGTCAAGGGACTGAACATTCCGTTCGCCGACGTGGCGCTCAAGGGCGGCGACATCATTGAGGTTAAGAGCCTCGAACAGCGGAACTTCACCGTTGTCGGGCTGGTCAACGAGCCCGGCGTGTTCCCGTATCCGCCCGGCGTTCGGTACACCCTGGCCCACGCGCTGGCGGCCGCCGGCGGCGTCGATGCCGGCGGGAACCCGCAGTATGCCAAGATCTGCCGTCAAGACGCCTCGGGCGGATTCCTGGCCGTGCCGTTCAAGATCGGCGGCGGCGCTCTGATCGGGGCGGCCAATATCCCGCTCAAGCCGGGCGATGTTATTGCCGTCGAACAGACCTCGCGCACCGAGGGGCGCCGAATCCTGATGCAAATGCTCAGGGTGAGCTTCGGCGTTCATGCTTCCTACGCTCTTTGAGAACCAGATTCCCGCTGCGGCCGGGGTGCCGTTGGCTGGCGAGGGTCGCGGGAGAAGGCAGATGAATACGGGTAAGCAAGACACAGGCGGCGATCATGACGTCTGGCAACTGACCAGGCCGACAGGGGCCGAGCTGTCCAAGGACGGTCTGTTCACGATGATCTGGCGCCGACGGTGGATAGTCGTGTTGGCGATGATCGCGTGCCTGGCGGCCGCGGCGGTCTATCTCACCCAGGTCACGCCCACCTATGCGAGCACCTCGCGCCTGTACGTCGAACAGACCGGCCCGAAGATCATCACCGATAACGAAGGGGTGATGACCCAGTCCAAGAACTACCTCTTCACGCAGTGCGAGCTGCTGAAGTCCACGCCGATCCTGTCGGCCGCGTTGGCCAAGCCGGGAATGAGACAGTTGAAGTCCTTGGCCGGGGCGGGCAATCCGGTGGCGTTCCTGAAGAGGAAGCTTCTCGTCGAGGTTGGCGAGAAAGACGACTTGATCAGTGTCTCATTCGAGTCGAGGTACTCCGAAGAGGCGGCCTCCCTGGTCAACAACATCGTTGACGCCTACATCACCTACCACACCAAGCAGAAGCGTTCCACCGCCTGGGAGGTCCTGAAGATACTCCAGAAGGAAAAGACCAAGCGGGATGCGGAACTGGCCGCCAAGCTCCAGGAGATGTTGGAGTTCAAGCAGACCAACGGCGCACTGTCCTTTGAGAACGACAAGGGCAACATCGTGGTGCAGCGTCTGGCCAGGCTCTCTGAAGCGCTCACCGCCGCGCAGCTCCAGGTGATCGACGCAAGGGCCGCCGACAAGGCGGCCGAGAGCGTCATGAAAGACCGGGCCAAGCTCAGGCAGGTTCTCGAGGCCCTCCAGGCCAAAGGCAGATTCACTTCCTACGACAGCCTGGATGCGCGGCTGCGGGGGGAACTGAGCCGGCTGGAGCTCGAGCTGGTCAGCCTGGACCGAGAGTACACTGCCCAGCACCCGGCAGTCAGAGCCCACCGGAAGAAGATCGACGGGCTGACGAAACGGATCGCCGCGCACGAGCGGACGCTCACCGACGCCTATCGTGAGGTGGCCCGCCAGCAGTTGCTCCAGGCCAGGGAGAAGGAGGCGGAGATCCAGGCGTCCTTCGACCAGCAGAAGAAGGTGGCCCGGGAGCTGAACCTTAAAGAGGCCGAATACGCCGTGCTCCGGGGCGCCCTCCGGCGCACCGAGAAGCTGTGCGATACTCTCGACAGTCGCATGAAGGAGATCAACGTCACCGAGGACACCGGGGCGCTCAACATCAGCATCCTCGAGGTCGCCCGCGTGGCGAGCACTCCGGCCAGCCCCAAGGTCGCCCACATCCTGGCGATCGCCGTGGCCGGGGGGCTGGCGCTGGGTTGCTTCCTGGGATTGCTCCACGCCCGCATGGACCAGAGCTTCCATTCGGCCGAGGACATCTCCATGTCCCTGGGCGTGCCTGTCCTGGGAACCGTGCCGTCCATGGGCGGCAAGGGCGACGACATGACCCGCGGCCAGAGCGTGGTTCTGGCTGCTTCGTCTCCTCCGGCGGAGGCGTACCGTGCGATTCGCACGGCCGTGTACTTCGGCGTGCCCGGAGGCGAGGCCAAGACGCTCTTGGTCACCTCACCCGACAGGGCAGAGGGAAAGACCACACTGGCGAGCAACCTGGCCATGAGCATGGCACAGGCCGGGCAGCGGACGCTCGTCGTGGACGCCGATTTCCGCAAGCCGACGCAGCACACGATCTTCCAGGTAGCACCGGACCCCGGCCTGACGAATCTGCTCGTCAGCAAGGATTCGTACGTCAATGCCATTCGAACCACCATGATCGAGCGCCTGCACGTCCTTCCCTCCGGCCCGATCCCGCCCAATCCCTCGGAGATGCTCAGCAGCCAGGCATTTGCCGGCGTCCTGAAGAATCTGTCAGAGAGGTATGACCGCATCGTGCTTGACTCGCCGCCGGTCATGGCCGTCGCCGACGCGCGGATCTTGGCGGCGTTGTGCGACGTCACTCTGCTTGTCCTGAGGGCCGAGAGCTCCACTCGAAGATTGACCGAGCAAGCCCTGGACAACCTCTTGCGCGTTGGCGCCCGTGTCCTCGGGGTCGTTGTCAACGATGTGCCTCGTGGCGACGACCGCTACGGCTACTACGGGTATCCGTACGACTATGCCCGAAGGGCGGACAAGAACAGAGAGCGGCGCAAGGCCGGGAAGGATCGAGAGCATGCTCAGGCCAGGTGACGGACGCCATGAGAACGAACGATGAATTTGTCCGCGGACAGTGCGCTCAATGCTCGTCGTGGCTGTCCCAGGCGCTTCGCCGCAGCGGAGCGTGGGCCGCTGTAGTCCGGTTGCTCGGGGGTCTCAGGCGACCTGCCAGGGGCCGCGAATGATCGGACCCGCACCACATACCGATGCTCCGAGCGCCGCCGCGAGCCGGCTGGACGCGATCATCGAACACCTGATGATCGCGTTGGTGGTTTGCGTGCCGCTGGCCGGCGCTCATGAGATGTGGGGGCAGGTCGCCTTGCTCGCCCTGGCTGGCGCCATGGCCTTCTGCCTGTCGGTGAAACTCGCTGTCAGGCCGACGCCTCGTTTCGTGTGGTCGTGGGCGTATCTGCCGGTGGGGCTTTTCCTGGCGTTGCTGGTCCTGCAACTGGCCCCCCTCCCGGCCGGGCTGGCAGGTGTCCTTTCCTCCGATGCCCTGGCGGCCAGGACGAAACTCCTGGGCGACCTGCCCGACGCCGCTAATGCGCTCAAGAGGGTAACACTGAGCCTCTATCCGCTGGCCACACGGCACGACCTTCGCCTGACGCTTGCGGCCGCGGCGGTCTTTGTGGTGGTCGTGAACGTCCATCGTCGCCCGGAGCAGATCAAGCGCCTCTTGGGCGCGATGGCGGCCGTCGGTGTCCTTGCCACCGTGACCGCCTTGGCGCAAGGCCACTTCTACCACAAGGCTTCCTGGATCATGTCCGTCGGTCGGAACTCGGCCTGGACCGATGGAATCATCAGTCACATCCGTTACACGGAATACACGAACGTCTCGATGGGCGCCGCTCTGGGTCTGCTCCTGGTCAAGTTGCGTGAAGGGGTCGCCGGCCGAAAACTCACCTTGCAAGCGCTCATGGCGCAACTGAGAAAGCCGCGGATGCCGGCGGTCTGGTGCCTGGCCGGGATACTGCTCATCGGTGCGGTCACGGTTCTCCTGTCGCCGAGGCGCGGCGGGGCGGTCGCCTTGTTCCTGGCAGGCGCCTTCGCCGCGGTGATGCTGGCCCTGAAAGCAGGCCTGAAGCGCCGACGCTGGATTGTCGCCCTGCTGGCGTTGGGAGCTTTGGCGTGGGCGCTGCACGCCGGTTTCGATGCCGCGCGTGGCCGCCTGGCTTCCGCGCAGAGCGTTGACGGCGGGCAGGTCATCAACGACCCGCGCGTCTGGATAGGCACGCTCCCTGTGATCGGAACGGGCAGCGGCACCCACGGAGTGGTCCGCCGGGTGTTGGGTGGCGCGACGATACCTCAACTGCCCGACCAGGCATGGAACAGGTACGTCCAGATGGCGGAGGCTACGGGCCTGGTGGGGCTGGGCCTGGGGCTGGGGTTCCTGGGGATCGTCTGGTGGTGTTACGCGCGCGTTGTCCGCGGGGCCCGCCTGCCGATCCATTGGGCCGCCTTTGGCATCGGCTTCGCCCTGCTGGCGATCATGGTTCACGGCCTTGGCAATTCCGGCCGGCGTGTTCTGGGCAGCGAATGCTTGGCCGCTGTACTCGCGGGGATCCTTGTGTCCATGGCAAGAGGGCTCGCCCGCAAGCACGAACGGCCGGAGCGGCCAGCCAGGGCCTTCTTCTTCCGCCCGCTCCGCTTCGCCGCCCCGTGCTGTGTCGTGGCCTTGGGGCTGTGGTCGCTGCTTCCGGCCACCCGCGCCTGCCTCGCCCAAGCACACTGGAAGCAAGCCCTGTCGATCGCATACAGGCTTCGCCAGGGCGATTGGCTGGGTAGCGACGAAGACTACGGACCCCTGGAATCACATGCCGCGGCCGCGGCGCGGCTTGAGCCGGGGAACGTCGAGTATCGCTATTTTCTCAACTTTTGCCGCTGGCGCCGCCTCTGCCGTGTCCGCGACGGGCGAATTGCCGAGCTGGCCGACGTGCCCCATGTCGTGGCGGGCACGCCCGCCATCGTCAAAGACCTGCACCGCACACGCAGGCTTTGCCCGGGCTTCGGGCGGACCTACAGCGCCCTGGGGATGCTGCAAAGGTTCGTCCTCGGGGAGCCACGCGGCGCCGACCACATCCGGACCGGGCTGGCCCTTGCCCCAGGCGACGCGATCGCCTGCTTCGCGGCGGGCCTCCTGGACGCCATGGAAGGGCGCGTCGATGACTCGCTGCCCAAGTTCCGTCGCAGCCTGCGGCTTGAGAGCCGCCTGCTGCGCGATGTCGTGGAAGTTTACGTTCGCCAGGTGAACCGCCCGGACATGGCTCTGGCAGTTGCCAGGGGCGACATCGGCCGGCTGCTGCACGTGGCCAACGTGTTGCGCCAAGAGCCCGAGCACCATGACCTGGCGGACGAAGCCTGCCGAGAGGCCGTCGCCCTGCTGAAGGTCAAGTGCCGCCAGCCCAACGCGCCGGCATGGGCCTTTGCCAGTCTGGCAAAGGAGTGCCTCCGATCCCGGGACTATGAAGCGGCGATCGAATACTTCCGCAGGGCGCTGGCGCTTCAGTACGGGCAGGTGCACTGGCGACTCCGCCTGGCTAAGGCATTGGCCGCAACCGGCCAGGTGCCCCAGGCGATGCACGAAGCGCGTGTGTGCCTGCGTTTCCAGCCCGGGATGAGGGCTGCGCGCAGGCTCATCGAGGACATGAGTGTACTTGCGGCCGCGGCGGCTGCCGAATGACGTGCCGTGGCCGCTGCGGTGGAGATGTCGGGAACCTCGTCGGTGCACCGACGGGAACGGAGTTCGCGCTGCCGCAAGCAAGAGGAGAGGCACGAGCATGCTGAAGCTTTCGGAGAATCCGCCCAGGACGCACCCCGGGGCCGGGGCACTGACCGACCTGCTCGAGCCGGTCGATCATCTGCCTCCGGCGAGGGCCCCTGGCCGCCTCCTCGGTTGTGCGTGAGAACTCATGCGGACCTACTTCTGCGTCTATCTCGGAGCGACGTTCCTGGCGCTGCTGACCACGCCCGTGGTCGCGCGCATCGGCAGGGCGATGCGCATTCTCGACGCGCCCGACGCACGGAAAGTGCACAGCTCGCCCACCCCCAGGATCGGCGGGCTGGCGATTGCCCTGCCGGCGATCGCCATGTCGATCTCGGTGCTCGTCCTGGACAACGTCATAGGTCAGGCCTTCCGCCTCGTCAGGACCCACGCGATCGTTCTGTTGGCGACGGGCGTGTTCGTGTTCGTCGTGGGCCTGGTCGATGACGTCCGCGGCCTGTCGGCCCGGACCAAGCTGCTGGGCCAGGCGCTAGCGGCTGCGGTCGTCTGCGGGTTCGGCATCCGCATCGATTCGGTCACCGTGGGCCAGTGGTTCAGCCTGGATTTTGGATGGTGGGCGTGGCCGATCACCATGCTCTGGATCATCGGCATCACCAACGCCGTCAACCTGATCGACGGCCTTGACGGCCTGGCCGCCGGCATCTCGGCCGTCGTCTGCGGCGTGATCGCGATCTTCGCCATCTACACCGGCCAGCCTGTCATGGCGGTGCTGGTGCTGGCCCTGCTGGGGAGCCTGTCGGGCTTCCTGATTTTCAACTTCCATCCTGCCAAGACGTTCATGGGCGATTGCGGAAGCATGTTCCTGGGCTTTGTGATCGCCACGGCCAGCGTAATGTGTGCGCTGAAGTCCGCCACCCTGGCAGGGCTCGCCTTGCCGTTCCTGGCCCTGGGGGTGCCGATTTTCGACGCTTTCTTCAGCATCCTTCGCCGAATCGTCCAGAGGCGGTCCATTTTCGCTCCCGACCGCGGCCACATTCACCACCGGCTGCTGGCCGGGGGGCTGCGCCAGCGCCGCGCCGTGATCCTGATGTACGTCGTGACGCTGATAGCCGGCGGGCTGGGAACGTTCATGATGGTCGCTCGCGGCCGGGACGCGCTGGTCGTGTTCGGCTGCGTCTTCGTGCTGTTGGTGCTGGTCTTCCGAGCCGCGGGGGCGATCGGCCTGGGAGGAAGTATCGCCGCCCTGCGCCGGAATCTCGCCGTCGCCCGCGAGGCCGGGCAGGAAAAGCGGCATCTCGAAGAGGCACAGTTGCGCTTGTGTGGGGCCACCACGCTGGATGCATGGTGGCAGAGCATGTGCGCCACGGCGGAGAAGATGGGCTTTGCCAGTTTGTCCGTGTCGGTGGTCTATCCCGAGGGCCCGACCCGCAGACTGTTCTGGCGGCCTGGGCCGCCGGGCCCGCCGGCCTCCCGTGGCGTCATCCATTTGGTCGGGACACTGCCCGACGACCCTCCCGGCCTGTCCGTGCGGATCGAGGCGGATATACCGGTTGACGGTTCGCTGGAGTCTGCCGGTCGCCGGGCAGCATTGTTCGGCCGCCTGATAGACGAGCAGTCCCTGAACGAGCTGGCGCCGGGGCAGCGCGCCGCCTGAGCCGAAATGGACCGAAGACCGCGGAGAGACGTTCCGCTTTCACAATAGCTGCGTTCGGTGACACGATGAGCAGCATCACGATAGCCGGTTCTGTCGAGCCCGCAACGGGCGAGGTGACCTTGAGCGGCGCGAAGAACGCCGCCTTGAAGGTCCTGGCCGCGTCGGTGCTGGCGGAAGAGGACGTCGTCCTTGACAACATGCCTCTGAACATCCGCGATGTGCGCATCAAGCTTCAGATGCTGCGCGCGATGGGGGCGAGGATAGAAGAACGCGGGGCCCTGGGGGTGCGGATCTCTTGGCCGGCGTCGGGCCCAAGCTCCGAGATACCCGGACGGTTCGGCTCCGTTCGCACCAGCCTGTTACTGCTGGGAGCGCTGCTGGGGAGAACCGGCCGGGGCTCCGTGCCGCTGCCCGGCGGATGCAGGATCGGCCCGCGCAAACATGACATGCACATCATGGCTCTTGAGTCGCTGGGAGCTGTGTGTCGCGAGCGGGGCGATCGGCTGGAGGCCCGGGCGAAATCGCTTACGGGGGGGCGCATCGTATTCCCGTTTCGCACCACCGGCGGCACGGAGAACGCCATCCTCGCGGCCGTCCGTGCCAGGGGACGCACTCTGCTCTGCAACGCACACACCCGCCCCGAAGTCATGGACCTGATCCGCTTCCTGAACTGCCTTGGCGCCCGAATCTCGGTCCTGGGGTCGGGGCTGATCGAGATCGAGGGAGTCGATCGTCTCGGCGGGGGACGTTACTCCATCATATACGACAACGTGGAGGCGATGACGTTTGCGGTCTTTGCGGCCATCACAAAGGGCAGGATAAGCATTCGGCATTTCCCGGCGGAAGACCTGGAGGTCCCGATGATCTACCTGCGCGAATCGGGCGTTCGGTTCCGGCGGGAGGGCGATTGCCTGGTGGTTGAACGGCCCGGACTGCTGACGCCGTTCGACCTGAGCACGGGGACCTATCCCGGCGTCAATTCCGACATCCAGCCCTTGTTCGCCGCGCTTGCCAGCCAGGCGGAGGGCGAGACGCGAATTACGGACATTCGCTTCCGCGACAGGTTTCAGTACGTAGCCGAGCTCGGGAAACTGGGGGCGAGGATAAGCGTCCGGGGCAATACGGTGATCGTGTCGGGTCCGTGCGCGCTTCGGGGCGCGGAAGTGAATGCAACGGATTTGCGGGGCGGGGCGGCGTTGGTGGCCGCGGCCCTGGTCGCCGAGGGGCCGACCACGATTCGCAGCGCCGAGCAGATCGATCGCGGGTACGAGGACCTGGCCGGGAAACTGGCGGCCGTCGGCGTCCGCGTGAACAGGCGGCACCGGGCGGCGGCGTAGTCGATGACCGCCACGGTCAGCCGCGCGGCAGGCAGGAATATGAACTTCAAGAAAACGCTTTCACTGATTTCGCAGGACCTCGACCATCACTGTCGAGGCGCCGGAGCCCTGGCGAAACTGGCCACCGCGCTGTTCTCCGTGGGGTCTCGCACGGTGGCGTCGCATCGCATCCAGCACTACCTCCACGTGAATAGGGTTCGTATTCCGGGCCTGAAGGCGTGGCTCCAGTACCGTATGCAGACGCGTTGGGGCTGCGATATCTCCCCGGCCGCGAAGATCGGAAGACGGCTGCGCCTTTCGCATCCCACGGGCGTGGTCAGGCGCGGCGAACTCCTATGCGAGGCGAAATGACCTTGCGCGATCCTGAAAGGCAGTCGCCGTCCTGGGAAATGTCGGCCGCGGGCGAAATGGCCGTCGCAGGCCGCTCCGCGCGCGAATCCCAGGCGCCTTGGGCGAGGCTCAAGGCCCATTCGCTGGTGGCCGTCCTGACGAGGATCTGCGTGGCGGGGCTGGGGTTCCTGGCCAGCGTGTTGGTCGCCAGATGGCTCGGGCCCGAAGGCAAAGGCGTACTGGCCACGCTGATGGTGGTGCCGATGCTCGTGGTTTCCTTCGCAGAGCTGGGCATTCGCCAGGCTGCCGCCCGGGCCATCGGCAAGGGCCTGGCGACTGCCGCGGAGGTCTTCAGCGCGATCGTGGGATTGTGGGTCCTGATGTCCTTCCTCTCGCTCTCGATTGTGCTGGGATACGCCTATCTGACGGGCGCATCGCGATACGGCTTGGCCGTGACGGCAGCGCTGGCCGCCGCGCCCGCGGCCATGCTCATGGTCCGCTACGGGTCGGGCATAGCCCTGGGGCAGCAATGGATCGGGAAGGTAGGCTTCTCCCAGACCCTGGTCGGCGTGGTCAATCTCCTGTCCGTCGTGCTCTTCATCCTGGTTCTTGGCATGGGCATTCTGGGCGCCGTCCTGGGCAGACTGGTCGCTTCCGCCGCCGGGGGAGGCATGTTCCTGTACTGGTTTGTGGCCGGATTCGGGTGGAAGTGGCGCTGGCGTCCCGCCGTGATGTGGCTGCTGGCCCGCCGGGGGGTGTCCTTTGCCCTGGCCCTGTTTGTTCTGGGGCTGAACTACCGTGTGAGCATTCTCCTGCTCCAGCTCTTCGTGGGCCCGGGCGACATCGGCCAGTTCAGTCTCGGCGTGAACATCTCGGAAACGCTGTGGGTGGTCCCCTCGGCGATCGGGATGGTGATCTTCTCCCACAGCACCGGCGCCGGCGACGCCAAGGCATTTACCAAGACGACCGCCAGGATAGCGCGGCTCGGGCTGATCGCCGCAGCCGCCGTGGCGGCGGCCGTGGCCATGTCGTGCGACGCCCTCGTCGGCATGGTGTATGGCCAGGCCTACAGGGCCAGCGTCCCCGTGATTCAGTTGATGCTTCCCGGCATCGTCTGCGTGGTCTTCTTCAAGATTCTGAATTCCGACCTGGCCGGGCGAGGCCACCCGCTTGTGGCCGCGAAGGTCTTCCTGGGCGCGATTGTCGTGAACGTTGCCGCAACCTGCCTCCTGGCCCCCAGGTGGGGTATCGTCGGGGCGGGCATTGCTGTTTCCATCAGTTATGCCTTGGGGTCGCTGGTGTTCGCCCGGGAGTACGCAAAGATGAGCGGGCTGCAGCTCACAGAGCTGCTCGTGCCGAGAATGGAGGATTTCCGGGGGATGGCCCGATGAACGTCGGAATCCTGTGCGCGTCAATTGGGTTCGGCGGGGCGCAGAACACCACGGCCTCACTCGCGTCGGAGCTGTCCAGGCAGGGCCACGACGTGACTCTCTATATCGACAAGTCACGATTCCGTTCGCTGGAGGATGTGGGGCATCTGAGAATTGTCGATATCCCCCGAGACTCGCCCCTGTCGATGCTGTGGGGGCATTGCCCGGCCCGCAGCCTCGTCTCGGCGATACGCGGCATCCGGGCCTTGAAGCACCAGGCGCTGCTGCTGATGTCGGACGGGCACCTGCCGATAGCCGTCCTCGCGCGATGGTTCTGCCGCGTTCCGTGCGTCTACTACGAGCTCGGCCCACGCATGCACGCGAGAACGCGATTTTTCCGGGGACTCGTCGTTGCCAACTCGGAGGAGACGCGCGATCTGCTGGCCAACTGGCTGCACCGCAGCGCGAAGGACATTCCCGTCGTCAGGGCACGGGTCAATGTGGAGCGGCTCTCGAAGGCGGCGGGGCGAGCCGGTGTCGGCCAAGCGGCCGGCCGGCCGGTGAGCATCGCAATGGCCTCGCGACTGGAGGACGAGAAGATACCCGCGGTGTTGCTCGTGATCGACGCTGTCCGGATGCTCAGCGCCGCCGGGAGGAATGTTCGCCTGCACATATACGGCGGAGGAAAGGACATCGAGGACGTGCGAAAGCACGTCGCCAAGGCCGGCGGCGAGTGCCCCGCCGACCTCGTTCGAATTCACGGGTTCGTTCGTTCGGTCCCCGATGAGCTGGCAGACCGCGACATCTGCATCGGCGTCGGTCGCGGCGCATGGGAGGGCATGGCCTGCGGCAAGCCAACCGTGGTCGTGGGGAAAGAGGGACTGGGCGGCGTCGTATGTCCAGCGAATCTCGAGAGACTGATGCGCCACAACTTCACGGCCCGCGGAAGGCGAAGCAAACCGGACGCGACGGAAATCGCCGACGCCCTGCGCCCCCTTGTTGAGGACCCCGCGCACAGACGTCGGCTTGGAGGTTATGGCCTGACGGTGATGCGCGAGCACTATGACGTCAAGCTGGGGGCCGCTCAAATCGCGTCGGTGTTGGGCGAGACTTCTCGTCAAGGAGTGGGCAGCAGGGGCCTCGGCGATGCCCTGCGAGTCTGTGGCGTTGTGCTGCTTTCCTTCTGGCTGGTCGTCAAGGAGGTTGGCTTGTGGTGCCTCAGGCCGAGGGTGCCGATGCAGTCCCTGGCCAAGGCGCACGCGTTGAAAAACGGACGCGACAACTGAGGCTTCATCGAGAGCAAAGACGGTGTCACCACCAACGAATCACGGCGCGATCGGCAGGACCCCCCGCGGCACCAGGTGGTCCCAAAGGCTCCAGGGGGCCGTTGCCCGCCTGGCGGCCGAACCCTGCGCCCGCGCGACCGTTCATCCCGGTAGCCGACTGCGCCCGGCGTATCTCTTTGCCATCATACCTCTGCTGGACATGGTCCTGGCCCAGGTGCAGTCGCAGTGGGTGCCGCGGATCGGACCGCTCTCCCTTGCCCAGTTGTCTCACGGGATAATCATGCTGGCGATGTCCGTGCTCGTGTTCGCAAGGCTGCGGTATTTCCCCGCCCGATATCGATTCATGCTCATACCCATGGCGTGTCTGGCCGGCAGCATCTTCCTGTCCCTGGCGTGCGGCCTGCTCAACGGGAGGATGACCTTGGAGGATCTGGTCGCCGCCTTTCAGGTCATTTACTGGCTCGTCCTGTGGCTTGGGATATTCGTCTGTTGCCGTGACCGGCGCGATTGCGTGCTCGTCCTCAAGGGGGTGGTCGTCGCCGGGATCTACGGGGCCGTGTCGGTCGCCTTCCTGTACCTGCGCGCCGGGAAGGAGGGCTCCCATTACACCGGTATCGTCGCCAGCGCCGCGGGGTTGAACACGGCCAAGGGACTGGCCGGAATTATCGCGACCGCGGGCCTGGTCGCCCTGTGGCTGTTCCGGGAGAGGTGGCGGCTCTCCGGCGCGTTCGTCTTCTTCATGTGCCTCGCGGCGGTCGTCCTGACCTATCAGCGGGCAGGCCTGGCGGCCACGGGCGTCGCCGTCCTGTGGCTGGCACTGTGGCGCGCATCCGCCAGGTGGAAGCGGACAGGCGAGAAGTTGGCGGCCAACCCCGTCCTCATCGCGGCGGCCGTAATCCTTGTGATCGCGCTTACCGTCGGCACCGCGGACCTCGAGGCGCGATGGGATGACATATCCGACCCACAGAAGGCGGGCTCCGGACGGATAACCTTCTGGCGGGTCGCCCTCGCGCACTATGCCGTCCTCGACTGGCCGGCTCAGGTCAGCGGCATCGGATATTCGAGAATGGCCGACGCGCTGGAACGCAAGTACGGGGCCAGGATTCATACCCACAGCGATCCCCTGGACGTCTTGCTGATGTTCGGGGCCGCGGGCATCCTGAGCTGGCTGCTGCTCAATGTGGCAATCCTGAGGATGATCGCCGCGTCCAGGGCCGACCCGTCGCGATTCGCCGTCGCCCTGGCCATATACCTTGTCATGCTGTGCGAGAGCCTGCTGACCGGGCAGATGCTCGGCCCCCACGTGATGGCCTTCTACGCGCTGGCCATTACGTGCACTTGCCTGAGCTGGCGGGATCGCCTGCGTCCCCAGGCCGACGCGCACACAGCCGCCCAGCCGGGCCTACCTCCCCCCAACCGGGAAGCCGACGAGACATGGCCAAGCACTACGCGATAGTCCACTTCTGGCCGGCGCGGGACGGCTTTCGGAAGCGCATGGAGCTTCTGGCCGAGGCGCTGAGCCCCGCCGGACGGATGGAGCGCATCCGGACACCGTCCCAACTGCTTCGCCTGACGGCCGGAAGGGCGATGCGACGCGGCGAAGTGTCGCTCATCGTGTACACCAGCCTGCTGGCGCCCCTTGTCTGGATCCTGAAGCTCCTCCGGCGGGACCTGCCGGTCTACTACATGGTGCGCGGAGACGAAGTCACTTGGGCCCAGCACGCCAACAGGCCGCTGCGGGCGCGGGCCGGGCGAGCCCTTCAGAGGCTCATGGTGCGGCTGGGGTGCCGCTTCGTTTTCGCATCCGCCGACCTGCACGAGACCTTCGTGGAACGGCTCGGCCCGATAGCATGGGCCAGGGTCCTGCCGAACACCCTCGGGGAGCCTCTTCCGGACATCAGGCCCTTCGACGGTCGGCTGGCTGTGGTGGGGGACTTCGCCAGCGTGAAGAACATCGAATGCGTGATCGAATGCCTTGCCGGCGGAGAGCACCGCGTGGACCTGTATGGCAATCGCTCCATGCCTGACGCCTGGAAAAGACCCTGGCTCCATGCCCACGGTTTCGTTCGCGACCTGAAGTCGGCCTTGGGCAAGTCCTCGCTGCTGGTGCTGGCCAGCGTCAGCGAGGGGTCCCCCAATGTCCTCCTGGACGCCCTTCAGGCCGGCTGCGGCGTCGTCGTGCATAGGGGTTTCCCCTTCCGGCGGCTGCCGGTTGCGGAGCAGTGGCGCTTTCGATTGAACCGCGTTCGCCGGCCGGGGGCTGCCTCCGGGCGCGGAGCCGCTGACAGTGCAGACTTGCCGTCCGTGCTTCGCAAGCTCCGTTCCGGCCGGCAGGATTTCAAACGGGCCAACCCGGCCCTGATTCGCCTGGTGGAGTCTGATTGGCGCCGGCGCGTGCTGGACGTCTTTGCCTGAGGCCGCCGCGAGGGCCGATGGGAGAACCTTACAGATGAAGATCGCATTCTGCGTGCTGAAGAACCCCAGCTTCGGCGGGGGGATCGAGAAGTACACATTCGAGCTGGGCTCCCGGCTGGTTCAGCGCGGGCACGAGGTGACCGTCTATAGCATGCGCCACTACGGGCGGCTGCCGCGCGAGATCAGAGGCATGCGGATAGTCGGTATTCCATGCGTGCCGGTGAGATGCCTGGAGAAGCTCTCCGCCAGCGCCATGGCGGCTTTTCATGTAATGCTGAATGGAAAGTTTGACATCGTCCACCTCCACCACGTCGGGCCGGGCAGCTTCGCCTGGATTCCAAAACTGCGCGGGGCCAAGTGCGTGTTCCAGTCTCACGGCCTCGCCTGGAGGTCCAACCCATGGGGGGCCGGTGGGTCCATGTTCCTGCACGCCCTGGAGCGGGTCGCCGTGCGGCAATGCGACGCGCTTACCGGCGTGTCGATGGCGCAATGCCGATACTATCGCGACCGCTACGGCCTGGACATGACCTACATGCCCCCGGGCGCGAAAGTCAAAGAGAAGGTCGAGCCGCGGGAAATCCGGCGTCTGGGCCTGTCGCCGAATCGGTACGTCCTCTATGTGGGGCGCCTCTCCCCGGAAAAGGGCGTTCACCATCTCGTTTCCGCCTTCAGGCGCCTGGCCACGTCGTGCAGGCTCGTGCTGGCCGGCAGCGCCTGCGGCGGGCGCTACGAGAAGGAACTCCACGACCTCGCTAGGGGAGATGAGCGGATCCGGTTCCTCGGGTTCGTTAAGGGCAGGCGGCTCGCCGAGCTGTTCAGCAGCGCGCGTGTCTACGTGCAGCCGTCCGAGCTCGAGGGCCTCTCGCTCGCCCTGCTCGAGGCGATGGGATATGGCGTGCCCTGTCTGGTGAGCGATATTCCCGAGAATCTGGAAGCCATAGGCGAGGACGGGTGGCACTTCAGGAACAAGGACGCCGCCGGCCTCGCCGAGCGGCTCAACTGGATGCTCGCGCACCCGCGACGCACGCTCGCCGCGGGCGAAAGGACCAGGTCTCGTGTCAGGGAGCATTACTCCTGGGACCGGATCGCCGACCAGTGCGAGCGGCTGTATGAGGGGGCATTGCGCTCCCGGGCCGCATAGCGTGCAATGCGGCCAACGCGGCAAATCTCGTGATCGTCATGGCCCCCCTGGCCGGGCTGTCACGCCATAGCCTGCCCTGAGCAAGAGCGACGCAAGTCGCTCGCGTCGAAGGTGCCCCGGCCTGGCGAAAACGCTCCGACCCACCCCCGGCCGGGTCGTCGCACCGTGCCCTGCCCTGAGCAAGAGCGACGCGAGTCGCTCGCGTCGAAGCCCCCGCGGCGGTTGCTGCACGCCCGTCGTGCAACATCCGGGCTAACCATCAGGCCGCTGTCGACGCCCTGAATGCAGGCGAAAAGCCTGACGCCTGAGCGGCGAAGTGGAACAACAGCCTATCCCCTTTGCTTCCTGCTGGGCCGTTCAGGCCGCTGAAGATGAACCGGGTAGCTCATCAGGCATCGATAGGCGAGGGTCATGCATGAGCAGTTCCCGGCCTGTCCGCCGCTCATATGCAGAATAGCTTAGGTCAAATGCTTGAGGATCGAGGCTGGCGTACAGCTGGCGTATCTCTGGCACGTTGTCGTACGTCAACACCCAACCAAAAAACCGTGATCGCTTGAGGAACCGAGCGAGCGCAGCGTGATCGTCGTGCTCGTACGCGTCGAGGTACAATTGCCGACCTTTAGCGTAATACGGCGGGTCAAGAAAGACTAGGCATGGGGCCTTCTTGCGCGTAATGGGACGCACCACCTCCCGTAGGAAGACCAGTGCGTCCAGGTTATGGACCTCGATTCGCTCTCGATACAGGTCGATCTTCTCGATCCGATTGCGGAGGCCCGTGCGGTTGAACCTAGCGTGTATCTTCCATTTGCCTTTCTGAGCGTAACCGCCAATGGGCCCGCCGCTGACGAGGATTCCCGAACGATTGCAGCGATTTAGAAAGAAAGTGGCGAAGCCAAGCCGTAGTTGCCCATGGCGGCATGGATGGTCATAAACCTCACGCTGTCGCCGCCACTCGTCGATTGTGACCGGCGTCGAATCTAGTAGGTCGAGGAATTGCTCGGTTTGGTTTAGAACCGCCCGCCAAAAAGCGTGGATGCAACGATCCTTGTCGTTGAGCACGACCCGGGAAACCTTCTCGGAAAACAGAAGCGAGAGCGCGGCTCCGGCGCCGCCAGCGTACGCCTCGGCGTATACCGCATCTCGCATCTTGTTCACTTTGAGGACTCGGCCGAGAAAGCCAGCCAAACCGGTCTTGCCTCCTGGGTAACGGAGTGGACTCGCGATGATTCCCATGGACCTCCTCAGTTCTTGGTGCGCTCCGGCTAGGTTAGCACTGTCCTGAGCAGCGGCTCGACCTTCGCCCAGATCGCCCGCAACTCCCGCTCCGTGGGCTGAACGTTCATGTTATGAACGAAAAGGTCGAGGGATACAAGACTGAATGAAGTGTGCTGCCCGGAACGAAACTGCGTGAGCGCCTTGCGCTCAAGCGGCTCGAGCGGCAACTTGATCTCCTGGAGCAAGAAGTCCAGTTGCTGACGGAGCGTCGGATGCCAATCGGGCCGAGTATGTCCCCCCTTGAATTTCTTGAGGAGTTCTGGTGTCTTCCCCAGGCGATGCAAGTAGTGGCTCACGCTCAACTCCAGGAGCACCCGCAGCATTATCGCCGTGGCGTTCGGAAACTCGTTCACCTTCAGTCGGCGCAGCTCGTTAAACACGTCGTGGATACGCTGGTTATCGACGCCACACCTCAGATCAGACGGGACCAGCTTGGTGGAGGTCCGCCGAGCCTTCGTCTTCTTCTGCCTTGTCGCTGTTGTCGCGGCCGACTTCTGCGGCTTCCCGACGATGTCCTTCGCTGTGAACGACCCTTTCTTTGACTTATCGGGCCTATGGTCCTCGATGCGCCTTAGATATTTGTTGATACCCTCAGTGTTGTTCAGATCGCGCGATGTGACATCTCCTTTCGCCACATCCGCCACCATTTTCGCAAAACCCTTCTCAAACTCGGCTGCGGGAACGCGCCCCCTGAATACATGCTTCGGGTGCGTTTCGACGCCAAGGAAATCCCGCCCAGGTTGTGACTCGATAAGTCTCTCCAGATTTGTGAGCGGGAAGCTCCTCGGATTCGCGACGTAGCGCTGCACGTCGGTGGGAAGATTGAGCGAACAGGCCATTTGGTAGAGCGTTCCGAGCCGCACGAAGTCGTCCAGTTGGCTGGGCGACAGTCCATGGCTCTCACAGATCTCATCGGCAGTCTTGCCTTGGTCGAGAAGCGATTGATAGAAGCGAGCCTTTTGGGGTGTTTTCCATTGTTGCAGCATCGAACGTGTGTGCTTCTCAGCTATTCGCGGCAGCGCGGCGTCGCGGGAAGGAGCCACAGTGATCGGGATCGCCCTAATCATTGACTTCGGAACCTTCGCCGAGAGCCCTCTGAACCTCCTCTGATGCTGTTCCGGCGCCGCCTCCGGACTGAGCAGGGCTTTGAGTGCTGCTAGGCGCCGGTTCCCTTCCACTACCACGAGCTTGCCATCGCGGGGCGCGGCGATGAGCAGCTCATCGGCATAGTAGCCC
>CBFCZU010000062.1:0-18515 GCA_965602635.1 uncultured Planctomycetales bacterium
CCCCCCTGCCCCACTCGCCGAGCCGCCGCGAAAACATGCTATGGCCTTTGTTCTCAGATGCTTATGGCTGTGCGCTTTTTGGTTGACAAGCCCCCCGCTGCCCGATAGGTTCCGTCGAGTCCTCAGCAGATAGAACTGCTGCGATCACCGCCTCCGCCGAGGTGTGCGGAGAGGGTATAGTGTTCGTTCGTTACGCGAGGCTTCGTTATGCAACCGTCACAAAAACTGAGTCGTTCCCGCACCCGGGCGAGGCGATCTCACCACGCCCTGCGGGCGGGCAACATCGTGGACTGCCCCCGGTGCAACTCGCCGAAGCTGCCGCACGCGGCCTGTGAGAACTGCGGGTACGTCCGCCCCGGATTGAGCCTGAAGATCGAGAAAGAGGGCTGATCCATGCGGCTTGCCATCGACGCCATGGGCGGTGACCTGGCTCCTGCCGAGCCTGTCATGGGTGCCCTGGCGGCTATGGCCGAGTGCCAGGAGGGCGACGTAGTCGTCCTGGTCGGCGACCAGCAGGCCATTCGCCAGCACCTGGACGGGCAAAGCGGATGGGAGCGCTTCATCCGCATCGAGCATGCCTCCCAGATCGTCGAGATGAACGAATCGCCCGTCGAGGCGATTCGCCAGAAGCCCAACAGCTCGATCGCCCTGATGGCGGAGCTGGCCAAGCGCCGTGAGGTGGACGCGATCATCTCCGCCGGCAACACCGGGGCGTACGTGGCGGCGTGCCAGATGCGCCTGAGGCGGCTGCGCGGCGTCCACCGCCCGGGCATCGCCATTGTCATGCCCACCTACGCCAACCCGGTGGTCTTGATCGACGTGGGCGCCAACGTCAACTGCCGACCGCGGCACCTCCACCAGTACGCCGTGATGGCGTCTGAATACAGCCGCCACATGTGCAAGGTCCCCCAGCCGCGGGTGGGGCTGCTGAGCATCGGACAGGAAGACGCCAAGGGCAACCAGCTCGTCAAGGAGACCCGAGAGCTGCTCCGGGGCGACGACGACATCCACTTCGTGGGGAACGTCGAGGGACGCCAGCTGTTCCACGGCGTCTGCGACGTGCTCGTCACCGAGGCCTTCGTCGGCAACGTGGCGCTGAAGCTCATCGAGGGGCTCTCGGAGGGGCTCTTCAAGTCGCTCTGCCTGGAACTGGCCCGGCGGAACCCGCAACTGGCCGGGCAGTTCGAGAAGGCGATCGTCAAGATGCGGGAGAAGTACGACTTCAACGAATACGGCGGCGCGCCGCTGCTGGGCGTTAACGGCATCTGCATAATCTGCCACGGCGCCAGCCGGCGGCGGGCCATTGCCAACGCGATCCGCGTGGCGCGAAACTTCGCCAACGCCCACATCAACGAGCGAATCACCGACCGGATCGCGCATTGCCAGGGACTGGTTCATGAGTAATGGAGTGCGAGCCGCGATAGCGGGCGTCGGCGCTTACGTTCCGCAGAGAGTCCTGTCGAATTCCGACCTCGAGCAGATGGTCGATACGTCGGACGAGTGGATCACTAAGCGCACGGGGGTCAAGCAGCGCCGAATCGCAGGCGAGGGAGAGTCCACCGCGTCCATGTCCATCGCCGCGGGGCGGCGCGCCTGCGAGAACGCCGGCATCGACCCCGCCCAGCTCGACCTGATCATCTGCGCCACCATCACCCCCGATACGCTCTGCCCCGCCACCGCCTGCTACGTCCAGCGCGACCTGGGCGCCACGCGGGCGGCGGCCTTCGACCTGTCCGCGGCCTGCAGCGGGTTCGTTTACGGGCTCGGCATCGCCGCCAGGTTCATCGAGGCCGGGCAGTTCAAAAACTGCCTGGTCATCGGCGCCGAGACGCTCAGCCGATTCACCGACTACGAGGACCGCGCCAGTTGCATCCTCTTCGGCGACGGCGCCGGGGCGGTGGTGATGCAACCGACCGAGGAAGAAGGCAAGGGGCTGCTGTATTCCGTGATGTGCGCCGACGGCGACGGCTGGGACTACATCTGGATCCCCGCCGGCGGGTCGAAGCTTCCTACCTCGCCCCAGACGGCTGCGGACGGACTGCACTACCTGAAGATGCGCGGCCGGGACGTGTACAAGTTCGCCATCGAGAAGATGCAGTGGCTACTGGGGGACTGCCTCGCCGCATGCCAGCTCAAGGTCGAGGACGTGGACCTGGTCATTCCCCACCAGGTGAACGTCCGCATCATCAAGTCGGCGACGGCGAAGCTGAACTTCCCGGGGGAGAAGGTGTACATAAACATCGACCGCTACGGCAACACGTCGGCGGCCTCCATCCCCATCGCCCTGGACGAGGCGGTTCGCAACGGCAGGATCGGCCCGGGCTCGATGGTGGTGCTGGTGGCATTCGGCGCCGGGCTGACCTGGGCCGGCGCGGTGGTCCGGCTGTGAGTGGACGGGCACGATGAGCGTGGCATTCCTATTTCCGGGACAGGGAGCACAGCAGGTTGGCATGATGGCCGACCTGGCCGAGGCGTCGCGCGCGGCCAGGGACCTCTTCGCCCAGGCCGACGATCAACTCGGCTTCTCGCTGAGCGAGCTGTGCTTCACCGGCCCCGCGGATCGGCTCAACGCGACCGACATGAGCCAGCCGGCGATGTTCGTCGCCTCTGGCGCCGCCCTGGCGGCCATGCGGGAGGCCTTGGGCGAGCACACCCCCCAGCCGGCGATGACGGCCGGGCTCAGCCTGGGCGAATACACCGCCCTCTATGCCGCCGGCGCCATCGACTTCGCCGCCGCGCTCGACCTGGTGGCCAAGCGCGGGCAGTTCATGCAGGCCGCTGCCGAGGCCGTCCCCTCCGGAATGGTCTCCATCATCGGCCTGGACGAGGATAAGGTCCGCCAGCTATGCCAGACGGCAGCCGACGGGCAGGTTCTGACGCCGGCGAACTTCAACTGCCCCGGGCAGATCGTGATCTCCGGCGAGGCGGACGCCTGCCACCGTGCGAGGCAGCTTGCCGAGGAGTTCGGCGCCAGCCGGGCCATTCCGCTGAAGGTGGCCGGGGCGTTCCACAGCGAGCTGATGCGCCCTGCCGCCGTGAGGCTCACCGAGGCGCTGGAGAATGTGGAAATCCGCGCGCCCGGGTACCCGGTGGTGTCCAACGTGGACGCCCGCCCCGCCGACGGGCCCGACGCCATCAAGCAGAGGCTCATCGCCCAGGTCACCTCGCCCGTGCGGTGGTGCGAGTCGATGCAGTACCTCCTGGCCTGCGGCGGGGATGAGTTTTACGAGATCGGTCCGGGGAGGGTGCTGGCCGGCCTGATGCGGCGAATCGACAGCGCCCGGCGCGTCAGGAGCATCAACTCCGCCGACGCCCTGGCCAAGCTGGCCGGAGAGCGGGCACAATAGGCATCCCAGCGAGGAAAGGAACGAGGACGGAGATGGCGGACAACGAAAAGGTCGCGATCGTCACGGGCGCCAGCCGGGGAATCGGCGCCGAGATCGCCGGCGAGCTGCTTGCCATGGGCATGACGGTCGTGGCCGTGGACATCCGCGAGGACCTGCTGGCGGAGTTGCCGGCGAAGCTCCAGGCCCCGGAAGGCAAGCTCGATACCCGCGTCCAGGACGTCACCGACCCGGAGGGCTTCGGCGCCCTGATCGACGACGTGGCCGCCAAGTACGACCGGATCGACGTGCTGGTGAACAACGCCGGGATCACCCGTGACGGGCTGCTGTTGCGCATGAGCGACGAGGACTGGGAGCTGGTGCTGAAGGTGAACCTGACCAGCGCCTTCATAGGCACCCGGGCGGTCGCCCGCCACATGATGCGCGCCCGCGACGGGGCGATCATCAACATGGCGTCCTTCAGCGGGCTGGAGGGCAACCGCGGGCAGGCCAACTACGCTGCCTCCAAGGCCGGGCTCATCGCCCTGACCAAGACGACCGCCAAGGAGCTGGCGGGGAAGAACGTCCGCGCCAACGCCGTCGCCCCGGGCTTCATCGTCACCGAGATGACCGACGCCCTGCCCCAGCAGGCCAAGGACATCGCCCTGTCGCTGATTCCGCTCAAGCGGATGGGCGCGCCCGCGGACGTCGCAAGGGCCGTCGGCTTCCTGGCTTCCGAGGCGGCAGCCTACATAACCGGGCAGGTGATAAGCGTGGACGGCGGGATGCACATGTGAGAGAAAAATACTTCCGCAGACTCGGACTTGGGCTTGTTGCAACGGCCTGCGGGCGGCGATATAGTACCGCCACACTGCCCGGAAGGCTTGGAATGCAACCGCCCGCAGTTAGCAGGGAGGAGTCATAGTGGCTGAAGAAATCGAAGAGAAGGTCATCGGGATTGTCAGCGAGCAGATGGGCGTTGACAAGAGCGAGATCACCCGCGAGACGTCGTTCGTCAACGATCTCAACGCAGACTCGTTGGACACCGTCGAACTGGTCATGGAGTTCGAGGACGAGTTCGAAATGAGCATACCCGACGAGGAGGCCGAGAAGATCCAGACCGTCGGCCAGGCCATCGACTACATCAAAGAGCACGCCCAGAAGGCTCCCTAGCTGCCCCCCGCGGGGCAGTCGGCAGCCTGAGTCTGCGGCGCAGGAAGGCAGCTCAGTCATGGCCAAACGCCGTGTGGTCATCACCGGCCTGGGCACGGTCAATCCGCTCGCCTGGAACGTGGAAAGCTTCTGGGAAGCCCTGCTTGAAGGGCGCAGCGGGATCCGCCGCATCCAGCGATTCGACCCGGAGCTGTTCGATTCGCAGATCGGCGGAGAAGTGCTCGACTGGCCGGGGGTGCCCGAGAACCGCGTCAGCAAGCGCGAGCAGAAGCGGCTTGACCGGTTCGCCCAGTTCGCCGTGGGCGCCGCCATCGAGGCGGTCGAGCGCAGCGCCCTGGACTTCGGCGCCGAGGACCTGGACCGCTGCGGTGTGCTCATCGGCAGTGGCATCGGTGGCCTCCAGGAGCTGGAGACCCAGCACGAGCGGATGATGGCCAAAGGCCCCAGCAAGGTAAGCGCCTTCACCGTCCCCAAGCTGATGGTCAACGCCGCCAGCGCCAACGTCGGCATCCTCTTCCAGCTCCGCGGGCTTAACGTCGCGGTCGCCACGGCGTGCGCCTCGGCCACGAACGCCATCGGCGACGCCCTGCGCCTGATCCAGCGGGACCAGCAGGACGTCGTCATAACCGGAGGCTCCGAGGCCGCCCTGACCAAGATCGGCCTGGCGAGCTTCTGCGCCCTCAGGGCGCTGTCAACCCGCAACGACGAGCCGACCCGCGCCTCGCGCCCCTTCGACAAGGACCGCGACGGGTTCGTGCTGGCCGAGGGCGCCGGCGTTATCGTCCTGGAGGAGCTCGAACACGCCCGCGCCCGCGGGGCGAACATCCTCGCCGAGCTGCTGGGCTACGGCGCCACCTGCGACGCCGCGCACATCACCGCACCCGACCCCGAGGGGCGCGGCGCCGCCGACGCCATACGCATGGCCCTGGCGGACGCCGGCGTCGCCCCCGAGCAGATAGACTACGTCAACGCCCACGGCACGGGCACCGAGCTGAACGACGTGATGGAAACCCGCGCCATGAAGGCCGTCTTCGGCGAGCACGCCCGCAACGGGTTGCTGATCTCCTCCACCAAGAGCGCCGTCGGCCACCTGCTCGGGGCCAGCGGCGGCGTGGAAATGGTCGCCGTCGTCAAGACCATCCAGACCGGCTGGGTCGCCCCCACCCTGAACCTCGACGAGCCCGACGCCGAGTGCGACCTGGACTATTGCGCGCTGGAGAAGCGCCAGGCCTCGGTCAACTGCGCGATCTCAAGCTCTTTCGGCTTCGGCGGGCACAACGTCGTGCTGGTGGTGCGGAAGTTCGAAGGCTGAGACCGCCCCCCTCCTTTGAGAATCGCCCCCAGGGCGCCTACTGCGCCCCAGCCGCCTGTGCCACAAGCTGCCTGGCCCGGCGGAGCGCCCCCCGCCGGCCGGCGAGACGCTCGTTGAGCTGGTCCTCGTACAGCGCCGCCAGGATAATCCCCACCTGCCTGCCCTCGCTCAGGCCCATCTTGCTGAGGTCCAAGCCGTTCACCAGCGGGCGCGGGCTGATCCGGGCAGGGTCGATCGACTTGATGCGCCTGCCGATTGCCCCGCAGCGTCGCGTCCCGCCCGTCTGCAGGCGCTCGCGGACCGCCCAGAGCGCCCGCAGCGTCTCCGACGCCCCGTGGGCGAGGACCCGCTTCAGATCGGCCAGGGGTGCCTTGCCCAGCGTCCGCCAGTCGTCCAGGTGCTCGCCGATCCAGACGAGCGAATCGCGCATCCTGTTCGACGCCCCCCACCGCCGGGCGATCTGCCTGAGCTGCGGGCCGGGCACCTCCGCCAGCAGGGCCGCCGTGGTCAGCAGCAGGTCGCCGCGCCGGCCCACCGCCGCCACTCGTCGCCGCGCCGCCGGCCAGGTCCGTTCCTCCGCGTACAACTCCGGCAGGACGGCCTTCAGCAGGCCGAGGCGGTGCATCTGCCTCACCGACCACGAGGCCGAGGGGTGGGTGAACATCTTCTCCAGCTCCTCGCGGACCCGCTCGCCGCTGATCCTGACGATCAGCCCGGCGTGGCGGCACACGGCCTCGGCCGTGGCGCGATCGATCCGAAACCCCAGCCGGCCCGCGAATCGCACCGCACGGAGCATGCGCAGGTAGTCCTCCGTCAGCCGCTGCTCGGGCCGGCCTATGGCGCGGACCACGCCGCGTGCCAGGTCGCCCCTGCCCGAGACGTAGTCGATCACCCGCCTGTCCAGCGGGTCGTAGAACATGCCGTTGATGGTGAAGTCGCGGCGGAGGGCGTCCTCCCGGGCGGTGACGAACCGGACCCCGTCCGGGCGACGCCCGTCGGAATACGAAAGGTCGCTGCGGAATGTGGCCACCTCGATCCGCCGCCCCGACTCGATGACCATGGCCACGCCGAACTTCGCCCCGACCATCAGCACGCGGCGGAAGAGCTTCTTGACCTGCTGCGGGGTGGCGCTGGTGGCGACGTCGTAATCCACGGGGCGGTGCCCCAGGAGCATGTCGCGGACGCACCCCCCGGCCAGGAGGGCTTCGTGGCCGGACCGCCGCAGACGGCGGACGACCTTCACGGCCAGGGCCTTCGTGGCGCCTTCACTCATGCCCGATAGCGTGGCCTCGGACGCGCGGATTGTCAACGGTCCGACCGGCGCGCCGGCCCTACCGCCCGCGCCGGCTCGGCAGCTTCGTCCACGACCGGGCCTTCGCCTTGCCGTCGCTGACGCGGTAGGCGCCCTTGGCCTTGTCCACCTCGACCTCCAGCCCGCCGTCGTAGATGCACTTCTGGACCGAGCCGTCGTCGCTGAGCAGCTCGTGGCCGGTCATCTCCGCGAAGGCGGCGTCCTCGTGCAGCTTGAGCACGGCCTTCTTCCCGTTCAGTTCGGCGGGCGTGATGTTCCGCCGCCCGGGCCAGAAGTACGGCGCCTGGGCGTAGAGCATCGCCTCGGCCAGGTCGCCGCCGCTCGGCAGGCACAGGGCGTCGTGGAAGGCCAGGTGCCACAGCGGCACGGGCGTGCCGATGGCGGCCGTCTCCATCGTGCCCTGAAGGTTCGGCACGTCGGCGCTGAAGTGGCCTATGCCCCACCCGAAGTCGAGGTAGGGGATGGAGTAGTCCCGCGGATGCTCCACCGAGAGGACCACGCCCTGCCCGCCGGAGCCGTTGCGGACGAGCTGGAAGATCTCGTTGTGGATCATCCGCCCCTGGTGCCGCGTCATGGGGTGCTCGCTGGAGAAGCACTCGACGCCCCCGCGGCAGAAGCAGTCGAGGTACGATGCCGTCGGCGCGGCCATCTCCCAGATGCTCGGCGAGTTGTGGTTTATCGGGTAGCTCCGCCCGACGCCCTCGAAGTAGTTGCGCTTCACGTACTGGGGTATCTGCGTGTAGCACAGGTGCCCGCAGAGCCCGCCGCACCAGCGGTTGATCCGCACGGGCTTACCGTTCTCGAGCACGATCGACCACTTCTCGTCGTAGCTGGGGGCGTGGGCGAAGTAGTCGATGTACTGGTCGTGCAGCCCGAAGAGGTAGCCCAGCGCCTTGACGCGCGAGGCCATATCCGACAGGCCCGCCGCGCCGCCCGCCTCGTCCATGGGCGGAATCGTGTCCGGGTGCATGGCGTCGTAGCCCCAGTAGCCCCAGCCGTCAACGTGCACCACGGCGCTGGCGATGCCGGTTTTCTTGCGGAAGCCCTCCACGGTGGTGGCCGCCTGGGCGAAGGTCTGCAGGCTCATCTCCAGCGTCCGCTCGCGCCGGTGGCAGATGCCCACGCAGACGATCGGGGCGCCGATGAGCTTCTTGACGTTGGGGTTCTCGCGGGCCTTGTCCTTCATCGACCGGAACCAGCCGATGTTCTTGCAGTGCCGGCGGTAGAGCTTGGCCTGCTTGACGTAGTCGAGCCCCTCCCCGAAGCGGAACCGCGCCCGGCGGGCGTAGCGAAGCTCGCCGAGGCTGCCCAGCCAGTGGAAGAAGACGCTGGCGGGCTGACTGGGCCTGTGATCGACGGCCTGGTAGACGTCGTGCGGCGTCTCGGCGATGCCGCAGTAGCCGGTCCGCCCGGTGTAGCCGCCGAGCCAGTTGGCGACGGCCTCGGCGTAGCCCTCGCGGTGGTGGAAGAGCTTGTCGAACTCTGTGGGGATGATGCTGCCCTGCCCGAAGGGAAAGGTCGCGTAGGCCCCCGGCTTCCTGGGCAGCAGGAAGTGGCGGGGATACAGCACGTCGCGGGGGCGCTTCCGCCCGGCAATGCCCGCCGGCGCCACCTCGAAGACCACGTCCGATTCCTCGATGCGGACGATCACCGCCAGGCCCAGCTCGGGCAGGCGTGCCTCGACCGACTGGCCCGCCACGACGCGGGCCGAGGCCACCGCCCCGCGGAAGCTCTTCCACTGCCCGCCGCCCGGGGCGTTCAGCAGCACGTCGTCCTTCTGCGCACCGGCCATGCGGAGCCTCTCGCCGGTGGATTTGACCGTAACGTGGGCGGCCAGGTCGCCGCGATTGACTTCGACCTTGAGGAAACGGTTCTCGATCACGAGGGCAGCGCTGCGGGCCATGGCACGATCTCCAATTGCCTTGCCGACTGCTCGGGCTCCATTGACGCTTCGGGCCGGGGACCCCGGCCGCACGGGGCAGCTTACCTGCCGGCGGCGGGCGCGGCAAGGTCGCCAGCGAACCGCGATGTGAGAGCCCTACTGCTTCTCGGCGACAATCTCGACGCCGCACAGCAGCGGCTTGCACTTCGGCGCCGACGGCGAGGGCGCCAGCTCCAGCTTCAGGGCCTCACCCAGCCGGACGGACCGGAACTCCTTGACGACGCTCCGCCCGGGCCCGCCGGCGGCCTTGACCACGTCGAAATCCCTCAGCACGCGCCTGCCCTCGATCGAGACATCGAAGACGCGCTCGCCCGGTGCCTTCTTCGCCGGCTCGGCGAAGTACAGCCGCACGGTGTAGAGGCGGGGCTCGGCCGGCTCGCTCGCCTTGACGACGCGCACGATTGTCCGCCTGCGCCCGTCGCGCCGCACCTGCCTCTTGACCGTCCTGACGTTCAGGCAGATCGTCATCGATCGCAGGCCCTCGGCCCCCGAGGCCGCCACCCACCGCAGCGGACCGGCGGAGACCCGCGAGCTGTGCCGCCGGAACCACGTCGGCGCCTGCTCGCCGACGTCCACCGGCAGGTCCGGGCTGGTGCCGCCGACGCTGGGGTAGTCCAGCCACAGCGTGCCGCCCGGCCCCAGCCGGTCGCCGGGCGCGCCCAGGTTGATGCCCACCCGCTCGATCCGGCCTTCGGCGTCGCGGAAGCTCTGGAACGTCCACGTCTCCACGTCCGGCGAGTGCACCAGCGCCAGGGAGGTCTGGTTCTGATAGCTGCACGTGCAGGTGCGCGTGTAGTCGGGTGCGTTGAGCACGCCGTCGGCGACGACGAGGTTGGACGTGCAGCCCGACTTGAACCCGCCGATGTTGCCCGTGCCGGCGTCGGCGGTGAGGTCGTAGTACCCGGCCGCGGCCGAGCGGAACGTCAGCAGGTTCGAACTGGCGATCACCGTGTTGCACCCGTAGTTGCGGGTGTACCGCCAGGGCATCGGCTTGCCGGTCAGCGGGTGGGGGCGCAGCTTCTCGGCGCCGGTGAGCAGGTCGCGGGCGGCGCCCTGGGTGATGATCGTCCGCCCGCGGATGATCGGCGGGCCGGAGTACCTGAAGCTCTCGCGCCAGACTTCCCGGCCGTCCTTTGCGGCGTGGACGGACATCCTGCTGCCCGGCTCGCCGTAGAGCATGTCGCGCGACGGCCTCCCGGACTGGAGGACGATGTCGTGCTCGGCCGAGTAGCTCAGCCAGGTGCCGAACACGCCTTCGTCGCTCTCCCAGGCGCCCCGCCCGGTGCGGACGTCGAAGGCCAGCAGCCTCGCCTTGGCCGGCGGGTCGGTGCCGCGGCGGCGCATCGCCGACGCAATCAGCGGCGGCACGGCGTCGATGCAGAAGAGCTTCCCCCCGCCGGCGGCGATCGCGCTGTGCCGAAGCCCCAGCCTGCCGGCGAACGTCCAGGCCACCTTGCCGCTGTGGCGGTCCATCACCACCAGCTTCCGGCTGGAGGTAGTGTCGAAATCGAGGAAGGCCCTGTTCTTCTTCTTGTCCTCCTCGGTCATGCCCGGGGAGAGGTCGAGGTTCTTGGGGAAGGTCACGAAGCCGGCCCCGGCTATCAGCAGGTCCTCGCAGACGCCGACGTATCCCCACCTCGGCCGGCCGGTCGCCCCCTTCTCGGCCGGCAGCTTGAACTCGGAGATCGTCGCCCCGCTGGCGGGGTCGAGCTTCAGGCAGCTACGGCTCTGGAGGACGTACACCGCGTCGCCGGTGGCGACGAAGTTCGTGCCCCGGGCGTTGGCGCCTGGGATGTGGACCTGGTTGTAGCTGGTGTCCAGCGGCTTGGGCTTGTAGGTGCGGTCGTAGTACACGCCGAAGGTGGCCAGGTCGGGCAGCTCGCGCTTCCACAGCACCCGCCCGGTGTACACGTCCCTGGCGCTGAGGCAGTCGATGCCCTGGATGAACAGTCGCCCGCCGATGACCTGCTCTGGCGGCCCGTGCCCGTGGCGGGGGAGCACGTCCATGTGGCTGGAGCCGCCGAACCACAGCAGCCCCAGCGGCACCTTGACCAGCGTGTCGGTGGACAGGACGGTGTTGGCCACGTTGCCGTACTGGTGCGTCCAGCTCCCCGCTCCGGGCAGGGGGCCGTCGCGGAAGAGCATCGCCGCCCCGTCGCCCAGCTCCAGGCGGGCGCCCGGCAGGGAGGCCCGCTTGACCGCGGCCGCCAGTGCCTTGCACTCGGCCGGGGCGGCCTTGATCCACGCCACGCCGCCGTAGGGACGCATCGAGTGGAAGAGCTTCCTGATGAACCTCTCCCCCTCAGCGATGCCCGCGGCCGGGGCGTCCTCGACCACCGTCAGCGAGGCGATGTACGGCGGCGCGGCAAAGCCCAGCGGATCGGCGGCGTGCACGGCCACCCGCTCGCCGCAGAGCCCGGCCGAGTCGAGCTTGAGGCGGAGCGACCGGACCTTATCCTCGCTGCCAACCACCGTGACGATCCGCAGCTTGGAGTTCCTCGCCAACTCCTCGACGAGGCGGCCCGAGCCGACGCCGTAGGCGAGGCAGTAGCCTTCGGTCACGCCCGTGCGGGCGAGGATGCCCTTTGCCCGAGCGGTGAAGTCGTCGTCCTTGCCGGGCGACGCCTCGGTCGCCGGGTGCGTGATTAGCTTGGCCTTGTCGCCGGCGAAGCAATGTATCTTCCCCTCGGCGGTGATCGCGAATAGCCGCCTGTCGGCCGCCAGCAGCCGGCATACCGTCCCGTCCACCGGCATCTTCCAGACGACCTTCGGCTCAGCGGCCGGGGCCGGGATTTCGATGGCCGATATGACGCCCTTGCCGCCGGCGTACAGCCGCCTGCCCGCCTTGATCAGCGACGCCGACGCATCGGCCGGACACTCCCAAAGCCGGCTCAGTTTCCAGCGGACCTTCGGCACCATCACGTACTTCCTGGTGCGGCTGTCCCACTGCCTGACCTTGTAGTCGATCCGCCGCAGGCTCCCGGAGTCGAGCGCGACGACGGGGTTGCCCGAGAAGTAGAAGGCCCGGTCGGTGAGCACCGGTATCTTGCCCACGTAGGGGATTCGCCCGTTCCCGGTGGCCAGGTCGTACATGTCGGCGCCGAGCGTGCGGTAATTGAAGAGGAACTTGCCGCTGGCGGAGACGTGCGAGCCGCCGGTCTTGGGGTGGTCGGCGAGGCGGTAGTAGAGCATCTTGCCGGTGCGCCTGTCGAGGCATGCTGGGGTGGACCGGCCGTTGGGCACGAGCAGCTTCTCGCCGATGACGGCCAGGCACCCCTGCGGCGCCGGCCCGGCGAAGGCGGGGCTGTTGTGCGGCTGGAGCATGTAGGTCGAGCCGCTGCCGTCGTTGGTCCAGACGACCTTGCCGGTCTCGGCGTCGAGGGCGTGGATGAAGCTGCCCATGAACGGCCAGATGCTCGCGCCGAAGTAGATCGTGCCGTCGGCGACCACCGGCCCGCCGCGCGCGGGCCAGGCGGAGATCAGCCGCTCGTTGCCCAGGACCTTCCGCCCGTCGGGCCCGCCGCGGAACTTCCACCTCAGCGACCCGTCGGCGGCGTCGAGGCAATACAGGAATCCGTCGTCGCTGACGAAGTACACCTTGTCGCCCCAGGCCGTCGGAGGCAGGCGGACCGGCCCGTCGCAGTAGAAGCGCCACCTCTCGGCCCCGGTCCGCGTGTCCAGGGCGACGACCTTGTCGCTGGCGTTGAAGCCGACGAACATGGTCTGCCCGGCCACCACCGGCTCGTAGAACCTGTCGTAGCCCATCCGGTCCTGGTTGATCGGGTCCTTCCACGCGGGCTTCAGCGGCGGGTACTGGCGGACCCATTGCAGGTGCAACCGCTCGGGCAGCTCAAGCGGCGATGCGGCCCGGCGGCTCGCATCGTAGCGCCAGGTCGGCCAGTCGGCGTCCACGACCGCCGCCCGACCGCCCACGCGGTTGGGCCCCCGGGGCGCGCATGCCAGTGGCAGCAGCAGGCACACCACCGCCACGACGACAGAGGCAAGGACCAGTGCGACCAGCAGCGTGCGAACACGTTTACTCATGCCCATCCTCCGCCCATGTCCTCCCGCAACGCGGAAGGCGCCGCCCCCGCACGTGACCGCTACATCATAGCGAATCGCCCCGCGCGAGTCCAAGGTCGCCGCCCCGCCGACGGGCGCGCTTCGCGAAGTCGCATTCTCTTTTTGATTTCGGCACCGTGTCCGGCGAGTATGATACGTGTCGTGACGCGTCTCAGGCAGTGGCAGACGACGGGAGCAGAGGCATGGCCGAAACCCAGGTCCGCGTGACTTTCCAGCCCCAGGGGCGGGCGGTGTTCGTCCTGCCGGGGACCAAGATACTCGAGGCCGCCGGGCGGGCGGGCCTGACCATCGACACCCCGTGCGGCGGAGCGGGGACCTGCGGCAAGTGCCGCGTGCGACTGACGGCCGGGGCGCCCGAGCCCACCGACGCCGACCGCCGAGCCCTGGGCCAGGCGGAGCTCGACGACGGCTGGCGGCTGGCGTGCCAGACGGCGATCCAATCCGAGATAGCCGTCAGCGTGCCCGAGAACTCCCTCTTCGCCAGCCAGCACCAGATACTCGAGACCTGGAAGACGGAGGCCGCCGGCGAGATCGAACCGGCGGTGCGGAAAGTTTACGTCGAGATGCCGCCCCCGACGCTGGAGGACAACGCCGCCGACCTGATGAGGCTGGAGCAGAAGGTCGGCCCGTTCAAGACCGACCTCGCCCTGCTCCGCCAGCTTCCGGGCAAGCTCCGCCAGCACGACTTCGTGGGAACGGCCGTGCTGTCCGACCACCGGCTCATCGACTTCGAGCCCGGCGACACCACCGCCAAGTGCTACGGGGCGGCCTTCGACGTCGGGACCACGACCATCATCGGCGTGCTGCTCGACCTGTGCAGCGGCGAGGAGCTGGCCGTCACGTCGAGCATCAACCCGCAGGTGAGCTTCGGCGACGACGTGCTGTCGCGGATCAAGTACGCCGGTGACCAGCCGGACGGCCTCGACGAGCTGCACAAGGCCGTCGTCGCCGAGGTCGTCAAGATGATCGGCGAGATGTGCGCCGAGGCGAAGGTCAGCTGCGAGCACATCTACGAGGTCGCCTTCGCGGGCAACACCACCATGGAGCAGTTGCTCTGCGGCATCGACCCGGCGCAGTTGGGGCACGTACCCTTCGTGCCCGTCCACGCCCGCGGGCTGCTGCTGCCGGCGCGGGAGCTGAACATCCCCATCAACCACTGCGGGATGGCCTACGTGTTCCCGGTCGTCGGCGGCTTCGTCGGCGGCGATACCGTCGCCGGGATGCTGGCGACGCAGCTTTCCTCCCAAGCGTCGCCGGCGCTGATGGTGGACATCGGCACCAACGGCGAGATCGTGCTGGCCGACGACGGTGAGATCCGCGCCGCCTCCACCGCGGCGGGGCCCGCCTTCGAAGGCGCCCGCATCTCCTGCGGCATGCGGGCGGCGCACGGGGCCATCGAGAAGGTGGTCCTCGACGACGACGTCCGGTGCAGCGTCATCGGCAACTGCCCGCCGGTCGGCCTCTGCGGCAGCGGGCTGATCGACCTGGTCGCCGAGCTGCTCAAGTGCGGGATCGTATCTCCGGCCGGGAGGCTGCTGCCGCCCGACGAGCTGCCCCCCGCGCTGCCGCCGGCCCTGAGGCAGCGTGTCCGGCTCGGCACCGACGGGCAGGGCGAGTTCCTCCTGGCGGAGGGCGAGGGCGACTCGACCCTGACGCTCTCCCAGCGCGACGTGAGGGAGCTGCAACTCGCCAGCGGGGCGATCCGCGCGGGCATCGTCATCCTCCTCAAGAACGCGGGCCTCAAGACCACCGACCTGAAGAGCGTGCTCCTCGCCGGCGGGTTCGGCAGCTTCATTCGCCGCAGCAACGCCCAGCGCATCGGGCTGCTGCCCGCGGACATCGACCACAGCCGCATCCACTACGTCGGCAACGTCTCCCTCAGCGGTGCCAGGTGGGCGCTGCTGTCATGCGAGGCGAGAAGGTGGGCCGAGCAGCTCGCCCGCCGCACCAGCCACGTGCAGCTTTCCGGCGACGCCGACTTCCAGAACGAGTTCGCCGAGGCGATGATCTTCCCCGACAGCCCCAAGTGCTGAGGGCGACTCGTCGCCCCAACGGCGGAGGCGGTCATGAGCAAGTACATCTTCGGTCCGGTGGCCTCGCGCCGGCTCGGGCGGTCCCTCGGGGTCGACCTCGTGCCGTTCAAGACGTGCACCTACGACTGCATCTACTGCCAGCTCGGGCCGACCACCTGCAAGACCCTCGAGCGGACCGAGTGGGCGCCGCTGGAGGACGTCCTCGCCGAGCTGGCGGGGGCGCTCGACTCGAACCCCGACTACGTCACCCTCGGCGGGTCGGGCGAGCCCACGCTCCACTGCCGCATCGGCGAATTGATCCGCCGCGTCAAGGCCATGACGGACATACCCGTCGCGGTCCTGACCAACGGCTCGCTGCTATGTCGGCGGGACGTGCGCGCCGATCTGGCGGCGGCCGATCTGGTCGTCCCGTCACTCGACGCCGGCGGCGAGGAGACCTTCCGCGCCGTCAACCGGCCGCACGAGGACATCGCGTTCGACGAGATGCTGCGGGGGCTGATCGACTTCCGCCGCGAATATGAGGGACAGTACTGGCTGGAGATCCTTCTGCTCTCCGGTCAAACGGCCGCCGAGGAGGAGGTCAGCAGGATCGTCGAGTGCGTCGAGCGCATCAAGCCCGACCGCGTTCAGCTCAACACGGCGACCCGGCCGCCGGCGGAGGGCTTCGCCCGGGCCGTGCCGGCGGAGCGGTTGAGGGAGCTGGCGGCGATGTTCGACCCGCCCGCCGAGGTGATAGCCGACTTCCGCTCCGGCGGCGAGCACCACGCCCCCCCCACCGGCCGCGATGAAATCATGAGCCTGCTGCGCCGCCGCCCGTCCTCGCTAGACGACATCGCCGGCGGGCTGGGCATACACCGCAACGAGGCCGTCAAGCACATCGAACACCTGCTCGCAGAAGGGCTTATAGAACCGGCCCCATCCGCCGGAAGGCTCTACTACAAGGCCGCCGACGAGGGATGAGCCCCCCCGCCGCTGATTGACGAATCGCCATGCGTCAGCGCATTGCCGGGGTGTCCCTCAGCCTGCGTGTCCGCCCTCGCCAGCCAGCGCCGAGCCCGTCGCCTCTATCAGGCACTGCCCTTCCTCCCCGTCGATCTTCACTGTGACCGTCTCACCCGGCGACTTGCCCATCAGCGCCAGCGCCACCGGCGTCTTGTAGCTGTACACCCGGTTGTCGACGTCGCTTTCCCACGGGCCGAGGAAGGTCAGCTCGAACGTCTGCCCGTCGGCGAGCCGCCTGACGACCACGCGCGACCCGACGCCGACCGTCTCGGCCGGCACGTCCTCGCCGCGCAGTACGCGGGACCGCGCCAGCTCGTCCTGCATCTGAGCGGCCTGTGCCCCCAGCCGGCGCTTCTCCTCGATGGCGAACTGCCATTCGCTGTTGTCGCTCAGGTCGCCGTGCTTGGCCGCCTCGCCTATCGCCCGGGCGTTCGCCGGCATCTTCACGTCCAGCAGCTCCGTGAGCTGCGCCTCGCGGCGGCCGAGCGACTCGGCCGTCGTCCAGACGACCGACTCGTCCAGCCAGGGCTCGACCTGCGCTTCGAGGAACATCGCGGGGAACTTCACCCGCAGGATGCCCAGCAGCTTCTCGCGCGAGGTCGGCGAGAGCGCTTCGCTGCGCTCCACGCGTCGCCTAATCGTCTCGGCGACGCCCTGGTCCATCTCGTCAACCGCCGCCCTGAACGCGGCGCTGTCGCCGGCCAGCATGGCGGCGCGAATCTGGGCGAAGGCGGCGCCTCTCTGCTTGCGGCTCATCTCGGAGTCGCGCGCCAGGCGCTCCATGACGCCCAGCAGCCGCGAGAGCTGCTCCAGGGGCGAGCCGGCGCCCTCGACGGCCTCGGCCGGGCCCGTCCACAGCCACAGGCAAACCTGGAGGTTCGCCGCCGCCTCGGCCAGCGCCTCGCCGACTGCCCGGGCGACCGCCTCGCCGTCGCCGCAGGCCCGAAGCCGCCGGGCGACCTCGTCGAGCTGGCCCGCGGGCATCAGCAGCATCAGCCGCGCGAACTGCCCGGCCGCGTCCTCGCGCCGAGCAAGGGCGTCCAGCGCCGCCGGCCAGAGCGCCGCGTCCGGCAAGGCGGCGATCACCTCCGCCGGGCGGTCCATCGCCGCCAGGGCCTCGCGGGCCGTCACATACGGCCCCTCCGGGCCGGGCAGCCCCAGCGCCGCGGCCGTCTCTATCGCCAGCAGCGCCGCCAGCGCCTCGTCGCCGCGCCGCGCCCGCAGCGACTCGCCCTGATCCGCCAGGGCACGCATGATCGGGGCGACGAAGCCCGCGTCGATCGGCTGCTTCCGCGCGCCGGCCTCGCGGGCGTACCGCTGGAGGACGGCGAAGTAGTCCATCGGCCCGGTGGCCTGCTTTAGGTCCTCGGCCAGCTCGTCGGTGAGGTTCCGCCCGCCCGGGTGGTAGCTGACCACGGCGGGTCGGCCGGTCACGCTCAGCGACTCGGAGCGCTTGGCCGCCGCCCGGGCGCGGGTCCACCACTTCGACCATCGCCCGGCCTCGAGGTGGGCCGGGACGAGCAACTCCATCAGGGCCGGCGCCTCGACCCGCCCGCCGCGGGCGAGGCACACGCCGACCAGCACAGCCGCCGGGTCGTCGGCCAGAAGCTCGGCCAGGCGCGGGCGGTTGAACCGGATCAGCACGCGGAAGTCGTCGTCCGCGGCGCGGTCGAACTCGTCGGCCAGCAGCTTGGGCTCCAGTTCGGCCTGCTCGCCGCGGGGCCCGGCCAGCTCGTAAAGGCCCGAGGCGGCGTTGTAGCCCGTCGCGCGCAGGACCGTCTCGTCGAAGCGGTTGGCCACGTACGTCCCGGATCGGATCGCCAGGCAGGTCTCGAGCGTGGCCACTGCCCGGCGGAGCGTCTGGTCGCCCTCCAGGCCTGAGGCCCGCAGCACGGCGTCGAAGTGCTCGTCCTGCCCGTGGGCCTGGCGGTAGAGGTCGGCGGCCACCAGCCGCAGGTCGTCGCTGCCGGCCAGGGCGGGCAGGATCGCCCGGGCGACGGCCAGGCCCTGCTCGGGCCCGATTGACCGCCCCTCGGCCGATTCCGAAAGGAGCATCCAGGCCAGGGTCTCGGCCAGCTCAGTGAGCCCGGCCGATACCGCCGCCTCGAGCGCCTCCTGAAGCTCCGCGGGCGGCGCCGGCTGCTCGACGGCCTCGAGCCAGGCGGTCTCGATGGCCTGCATGTCGCGGTCGGCGATCCACTGCTTTATTGCGGCAAGGTCCATTGTCTGGCCTCTACGTCCCATGCCCTGCCCGGCCCCGGCGGCCGGGAGCGAATATCATCGCCTCCCCGACCGCCCAGGTCGAGAGCCTATTGACCAGGATGTCCGGAACGGC
>CBFCZU010000063.1:0-18426 GCA_965602635.1 uncultured Planctomycetales bacterium
GCGTCAGCGCCTTGTCGATGAACAACGTCAGGTAGTCCCAGATGCGAAGGACGCCCATCGTTCCCTCCGGCACGGGCTTGCCCCAGCCCTTGGAGCCGTGACCGTCGACGTAGTTGCCGTGGCCCACGCCGAAGCCCACCACCTGGTGCGGCAGCCAGGCCGTCCGCGCTCGGTAGTTCAGCAGGCTGGGCCTCACGTGTCGGTACCACGTGCCGGACCACTCCTCCTGGCCGTTGGCGTTGACGTAGAGGATGGTCTGGTCCTGCTTCTTGGCATATTGAGGGATCGGCCAGGTGGGCGTCTCGCCGTGGTAGGAGATGCCCGCTATGGTCCGCTCGGGGTACAGCCAGCCCATCCGGAATGGGAACTCGCCGCGCGAGCTCTTGCCGAACGTAATCCACGGGGCGTGGCGGAACTCGGGCATACCGGTCGCCTTCGCCACGATCTCCAGTACCTTGGGGATGTTGTCCGGCGCGGCCGGCGGGGTCTCGACGGGCTTCTTGTGGTGGTACTCGATGCCGGTGTAGAACGCGCGGAGGTAGACGATGCCCACTTCGTGCCTCGCGGCCACCTTGCGCAAAGCGGCGTGCTCGTGGAAGTTCTTCGAGTCGGTGTTGTTGGGGACCAGCATCATCGCGCGGACGCGCCTGGCGCCCGGCGGGGTCCAGATCAGCACGTCGGCGGGCCTGCTTTTCTTCCTGGCCGCTCGCTCGCCCACCATCTCGTTCGACAGCCGCAGGCCGATCGGCCAGGCAGGCGTCTCAGCCAGGGAGGCGTGCTCTCCAACGGCCACGGGCGCCGCCTGCGTAACCTGGCCCATCGCGGAGGCGGCGCCCAGGGCCAATACAGCCAGAATAGCCACGTTTCTCACGGTGCTGCTCCTCCTATATGACGGGGTCACCCGGATATCCTTACGCCCACGACTTTTGTCGAGCTTGCCGCCGAGTGTATCACGACTCGGGTGATCGGCAAGCTCCCTTGATTCCATTCACCGCATGGTCGGGGAGCATGTGAAGGTCTCGCTGTGGATCCGCCAGTAGGGCATGACGCGGGCGCCGTCGTGATTGCCCGTTCAGCGGTGGATCGGGCCTGTCCGCCTGGCGCGTCGGGGTGATCTCAAGGAGTCCCCAGGGCCGGATGGGGGGGATCTTCACGCTGGTCCAGCCATCACGGACAGTCGTTCTGGGCATAGATGCCCTCCGGAGGGCCGCGTATGCGGTAGCCTGTCGGATCCCAGCCATTTGACCGGGCTTGACCATCGCGGCCGCCGCCTTCTCGGCCGCCGCGTGCGAACCCGATTCGTAGCCCACGGGCGACAGCATCCTCACCTCCAGGCCTTCGCCGCCGAAGAACCGCTTCGTATCCAGGTGGACCTCGAACCGCTCGGGCTTCGCCGCCCAGTCAATCAGGTGCACCGCCACCGGCGCCACTTGGCTACCGGGCTTGACCCGGACCACCGCGGTCACCTCGCCACTGCCGCCGCTGATGCGCACGGGCGCGGCCTCCGCTTTGTTCCCGTCACGACCGGAATGCACAGCGGCGGCCCCCTCGTAGCCATCCAGCAATGGGGCGACGGCGCGGATGAAGCCGTACAGGTCTGCCAGGTCCTCCGGCTTGGCGAAGATGCGCTTCTTGCCCACCCCGCCGAACTGGTCCCATGGCACGATGAACGTCAGGCCCACCGCGTAGCAGCCTGCGATCGCCAGGCGCGTCCTGGGGATGCCCAGATCGTGGCCCCCCGTGTAGACGATCGTCTTCCCTCGCCGGCGCGCGTCGCGGGCCGACTCCCACAGGAAACGAGCATGGATCGACTTGGCCCGGACCTCGCTCACGCCGAAGCCGAAATGCCCTGTGACGGCCTCGCCTTTGCCTCCGAGCCGCCCGCCCTGGTTCCACACCAGGTTGCACGACCAGGAGATCGCTCGGCCCGCCGCCCCTTCTGCCTGCTTGTGCAGCAGTGTGAAGAAGCGATCGGCGTCTGGGTATTCCCAACGCCGCAGGCCCCCCAGGCCGCCAAGCCCCGTGGGCTCATCGCGCTGGATGGCATACACCCCAAGGGCGAACCACTGCTTGAGGCGCTCGAGGTACCATCTGCGGTAGAGCTCGTTGTTCGGGTCGGCCATGTAGCGGCCGGGCTTGTTGAAGTGATCCAGCACCGGCTTGCCGTCCCTGTCCTTGATGGCGTGGTCGGCATTGTTGGTGATTGCGTTCATCGTCCCCTGGAAATGCCAGCCCAGCTTGCGGCATCGCTCGATGAACGGCTTGTCCATGATGTAGGACCACTCCGCCCGCGTGATGTGAAAGCTCTTGCCGGCGGCGATCAGGTTGTCGGCCGAACGAATGCCCTCGGGCTGGAGAATGAACAGCCGCATCCCGACGTCGGAGCAGCGCGGCGCATCTCGAGGGCGTCTGGAGGGCTTGACCGTATCGCATAGCAGGGCCTCCTCGCCGGGAGTGGCCCGATCCGGCATCGCCAGGACCGCCGTCGACAGCAGAATGGGCAATGTCCACGTGCAGGCGCTCACGCTGGGATCTCCTCGCGAGCATTCTGCCGCCCGGTGCGGCGGGCATCAAGCACAACCGCCGGCCTCGGGCCTTCCGCTTGTGCCGCTGCAAGCGAGGCGATAGAAACACTGGGGCGATCGGGCCGTTTGACGGACCGACGGGAGGCGAACATGAAGCTGCTCATATGCGCGATGACGGCATTGGCGTCCGGCGCTGGGATGAGGACGGATGCTGCGGACATTCTTGAGATGGAATTGCGACTGGTCCACGCCATGGGGCCTGGCTCCGGGGGCAGGGGGAAGGGCGCGTCGCTGCTGGTCGACGCGACGCGCACGGGGCGACGATGGGGGCGGGTCTGGGCGATCAACGCCGATTCCCGCAGGTTGGCCTTCTTCACCGGCTGCGTGACCAAAGCGGAAGTCTCCAGCAAGCGGGTCGTGCTCGATATGCTGCTGCGCTTCAAGGACGTCGCACGGGTCCACCTTGATATGCAGCAGAAGGCGGATGGGACACTGGCGGGCACGTACACCGTCACGTCGCCGTCGGAGACCTTCCGGGGCAAGGCGGACGGCCGCGTCAAGCCGCCGCGCCCGCCGCTGCCGGCCCGCTTCGTCCCCGTCCAGCCGGGAGAACGGCCGCGGGTCCTGTTCCGCAGGACGGACCTCCCCGCGCTGAAGGAGAAGCTCAAGACGCCTCTCGGGCGCGTCCTGTTCCAGAAGATGGGCGCCGAGGCGGACGCCGACGCGATCGGCGCGGGGATCGAGTATCAGCTCACCGGGCGGCCCGAGTTTGCAGAGAAGGCCCGTACCTTCGCCCAGATGCAGATGGCCGGCCGCGGGGGGCGTTACTCCAGCCGGACGGCCGCGGGGCGGCGCCCGAAGCAGGTGGCCCTGACGTACGATCTGTGCCACGACGTCTGGCCCGACGACTTCAAGAAGACCGTCCGTGAGTACCTGGTCAAGACCGCTCAGGACGTCATCGCCGGCCGGGGGATGGGCGGGAACACGCACGTCTCGAGCAACTGGTGGGCCAAGCCCTACTCCGCCCTGGCGTTCATCGGGTTGGCCCTATGGGGGGAGAAGGGCCCTCAGCCGGTCGCGCCGCCGGGCCCGATGTCGTCGGGCGAGGAGGCACTGTTCAGCTTCGACGTGGCGGAGTGGAAGCGCCTGGGCAAGGTGAACATGGACTGCCAGCGGATCTTCGAGACCGGCCGGCAGATGATGTACCAGCACTACCGCGAAGCCGTCGGCACAGGGGGCTTCCGGGGCGAGTGCGCCCACTACGGCCTCAAGGCCACGGAGATGCCCGCGGAGTACGCCCCCTGCTACCGAGGGATGTTCGGCAGGGACGTCTCTCCGTACCCCGACATCACGCACCTGCTGCCGCGCCTGGTGTTCTGCCACATCTACCCGGAGCCGTGGCGACCCTTTGGCCAGGAGGGCGCCAAGGGCGAGGGCAAGCCCGTCCCGCTGGACATCAACGGATGGTCCCAGATCTGGGGGAACTACTTCGCATCGCTCTATCCAATGACGCCCGAAAAGTGGCGGCCGGCCATGCTGTGGGCATGGAATCGGCAGCTCGGGATCACCGGGCCGGAGGGAGCGGCCAAGCTGCTCGAGTCGCGGCAGATGGACGAGCACGGGACGGGGTATGCCGCTACGTTCTTCCTCGGCTATCCCGTCGGCGCGGCCGGGCGGCATCCCGCCGATTGCATGCCGCTGACGTGGCAGGCGCCCGACATGGGCTACTACGGCTTCCGCAGCGGATGGAAGGGCGAGAGCGACTTCGCCCTCCACATCTACGCCCGCAGCCGCAGCATCGGCGGATGGAAGGGCCCGAACGCCGGCACGTTCCGGCTGTTCGGGCTCGGGCAAAAGTGGAATGACTCCTACAGCGGGCGCGACATCTGGCCGCACACGGAGAACGGGGTGCTGCTGCCGGAGGACCCCAACTACGTCGACGGCTGCGGGCGCGTCGTGCATACCTCGTCGGCCGCGGATGGCTCGGGATCCGTCAGCATCGATCTGAGCGACGTTTCCAGTGCGACGTCCGGCAAGCTGTACTCGCTCTACGGGGGCATCCGGTATCCGGCGGCGCAGAAGGACAGCGGCATACGCGCCCTGCGCGCCCTGGCCATCGATTACAGCGGCAAATGCGGCGCGCCGTGCCTGTTCGTCCTCGCCGACCGCATTCGCGGCGGTGGGAACAAGGTCTGGACGTGGAACCTCGGCGAAGCGGACGTTCTGGACAAGGTGAAGGCCGCGGGCGACACGTTCACCATCGCGAAGGGCGATGCGGTTCTTCGGGGAACGTTCGTCAGCCCATCGGGCGTGAAGGTCGAGGCCCGCGTCAACGAGGTGACCCGCACGGCGTACCGAGGCAAGAAGGAAACGCGGAAAATCCCGTCCATCCTAGCGACCGGCGACGACGACTTCTTCCTCGTGGCGACGATCAGCCCGGCCAAGGACCCGCCGCCCGAGATCAGGATCGCGGGCGCCGGCCTGGGCGCCGTCGCCACGGTAGGCGACCGGACCGTGAGATTCCTGCCGCCGGGCGAGTCGGGGCCCGGCAGGATCGTCATTTCAAGTGCGAGATGACAGTTTCGGCCCTGACTTGCCCGGGCTGGATGCCCTCGGGCCCCGGCGCTGCTGCCGGACTGTCGGGAGTTCCTTAAGTTCCGGAGAGCAGACGCACGGCTTTCGGCGCAAGGAGACGACGCAATGAGGCGAACACTCGGCGAGGCGGCTGTCTGGGCCGCACTCGCGATGATGGTCCTGGCGGCGCCTCAGACTTCCTTTGCGGCGAAGGCGGGGGGAGTCTTTACGGTGAAGGTCAAGCTCAAGACGCCCAAGAACGGCAAGGACAAGCGCGTCGCCCGTCCGCTCGACGAGGTGTCGATGTCCATGTACGTCCCGCCGGGGGCGAAGGTGGTCCGTGGGGCCGTGCTCAACCCGTTCTACGAGGCGACGGTCAAGCAGGAGCATTGGCGCACGGCGACCGGGTTGTGGGACTTCGCCCTGATCGGCACGAACCTCTTCCGAGTCCGCAATGATGAGCTGGGCTGGACGGTCCGCCAGGGGCTCAAGCAGCTCGCCGAAGCAACGGGCCATCCCGAAGTCGCCCATGCACCGCTGTGCCTGGTGGGGATGTCCATTGGCGCGGGGCTGAGCACGCGCATCGTCGAGGCGATGCCGGAGCAGGTCATCGCCGCCGGGCCGGTCTGCCTGGAGGTCGGGCCCCGGGACGAACCATCCGGCCGCGTACCGATGATCACCATCTTCGGCGAGCGGGACGGCCGGCAGATGGAGATCCTCGGGCGCAAGCTGCCGGAAGCCCGCACGCAGCACGCCCAGTGGGCGATAGCGGTGCAGTGGCGGCTGCGACACAACTTCGCCCGCGCTAACAACATGCTCATGCCACTGTTCGATCGCGCCATCCGTCAACGCTACGCCCAGGGGGCGACACCACGCGCCGGATCGGTGGCCTTGCGGGACTACCGTGAGGCTGCCGGCTGGCTGGGTGATCCCAGCACTTGCGCGGACAGCCTGCCCCACATCGCGCCCGTCAAGGGTTTCAAGGGCGACTCGACGAAGGCCTGCTGGCTGCCGGATGCATTCGTCGCCGCCGTGTGGCAGGCGTTCGTCGTCCGCGAGCCGAAGCTGACGATTGTCGAGCCGGCGGGCATGGGTGACGGCAAGCCGTTCATCGCTCATCAGGCCGGAGGGGCGATGCGCGTCTGCTTGCAGGTTGCCGACGACCTGAAGCCCCAGCGGCTGGAGCTATACGACGGCGACCGCAAGCTGGCGGAGTTCGCTGAGGGAAAGCAGGAAGTAGTAGTCGAAGGCCTGACTCCCGGCGTACACGCACTGATCGCCGTCACGACGGACCTGGCCGGGAGGAAGCTGGTTTCTCGGCCCAACACGATCCTCGTCGTCGGTGCCCGCAAGCCTGGGGCGCCGGGGCCTGTCGGCGCGGAAGGCCCCAAGGGAAGAAGGGGAGCCGAGTCTGGTGGCCTCCCCGAGTTTGCGATCCGCGCGTCATCCTTCTTGGGCGGCGAAGGCGATGAAGACGGGGTCTATGGCGCGGCGATTCAGTCGGACGGTACGATCGTCCTGGCGGCCAGTCTGGGCAAGGGCGCCCTTGCGAACTGCAAGCCGGTTGCCATCCGAGGGCCGGAGGACCGTACCGGCTGCGTCCTGCGACTGACGCCGGACGGCCGGCGCGTGCTGTCGGCCCTGCGCCTCGCCGCGGACGTCAGAGACCTGGCCATCGACAGAAGCGACAACCTCTACGTCGCCGCTGGCGCGGACGGGGTAGTCAAGGTCCATGCCAGAGGCGACAAGCTGCTGTGGTCCCAGGCCCTCGGTGCCGCCTGCGATCGCGTCGACACGGCCCAGGATGGTCACTGCGCGGTCCTGGCCGGCAAGACGATCTCCATCCTCGGTCCCGACGGCAAACAGATCGGCACGGCCACCGGCCGCAGCTTTACCACCGACGTCTGCATTGACGGTCCCAGCCGGACGGTCGTCTTCATCGGCTTCCGGAATGCCCGCGCTTACGACGGACGCCGCAACAACCCGGTGCAGATCTGCTACGTTCGGGCGCTCGGCTATGACGGCAAGGAGAAGTGGACCGCCTACGACTGGTCCACCGACCGCGCCTCCGACCGGTTCCTCAACAAGCCGACGAACAACATGGCCGACACGCGCGCCTACCGGTGCGAGATCGGCTGGGACGATAAGCTGTACGTAGGCTTCGAGGCGGCGGGGGGGAACCACATCTTCCGTTACAGCCCCTTCAACATCATGGAGAAGGTCGCCATCGTTGGCGGCGACAAGCACCATCAGTTCCACAACAGCGGCGCGGACCACAAGACGATCGTCGGGCGGTTCGAGCCCGGCACGGGCGAACTGCTGTCCATTCAGCAGTTCTGTGCCCGGACGCCGCGAGGCCGCACGGGCAACGTCCGCATGAAGCGCTCGGCCGTTACGGCCGACGAGGAAGGGCGACTGTATCTTGTCGGCTGGGCCGACACGGACCTGCCCATCGCGCCGGAGCCCTGTGCGACGGGCGAGCCCAAGGGCGGGCCGTTTGTGTGGGCGATGAGTCGCGATCTCAAGAGGCGGCTGGTCTGCACCCGAATGCAGGCGGCCGGCTGGGCCCACTGCGTGGCCGCGCGCCGCGTGGGCAGCCGAGTGATGCTCGTCTACGCCGGCAGCGGCGCGGAGAAGGGCATGTACACGACGAACGCCTTACAGTCGCAAGCCGCGGGCAAGGATGGCTTCTTCGTGTTGCTCGAAACCGCCACGCAGCGTCGCTGAGTGAATCAGGTGTGCTCAAGACAGGGCGCCGGCGCCCGCTACGGCGCCAGCTCGACCGCTTTGCAGCCCCGGACGACCACCACCGTCCGCGCCCGGGCCTTGCCGTCGGGCCCGATCCATTGGAGTGTAACGGGTCCGGCCTTCGGCCGACCGACCATTGTCGGCGCGCCCGGCCGGACAACGTACATGCCCCTGCACCGACCACCGTCACGCACGGTGACGGTCAGCGGCCCGGTCTGCCTGGGATGCAAGGTCAAGACCAGGCTCCGTATCGGCTGGCCGTCCTCCCGGCCGCCGAACAGCGCCCAGACCTCATGCGTCTTCGCCGCTACGGCCAGTTGATCCTGGAGGCCGTCGCCGTTGAGGTCGAGCAGCGCGCCGGCCGCCTGCCCGTGCTGAAGGGCCTCCAGGCCCTTGAGCTTCTCGGGCGGCGGCGCGAGTGGGTCGAACGCGCCCGGATCGGCCATGGCTTGATCTGCGCCGGCCAGGTCGAGTTCGCGCGCCCAGCCGAAGCATGCGAAGCCGCGGTTGAAGAACAGCATCGGCTTCCTTGCCGCGTAGAACAGCGCGACGCCCTGCCGTCCGTCGGAGTTGACGTCGCTACCGGCCGCGGCGACTACTCGCGGAGCGTTCTGGTTCCCGTGGTACGCCAGTTCGCCGGTAACGTAGGTCTCGTTCGCCCATCGCCCGCCCTCCCGGCGGCAAAGCAGGGCCATTCCGCCCTCGCCGCCGACGGCCACGTCGAGCAGACCGTCGGTGTCGAAGTCGCCGCAGACGGCCGTGCGGGGATCGCCCACCAGCGCCGCCTCAATCCGTCCGGGCCGACCGAAGCGGCCGGGCGCCTGACCCGCGTACAGCAGCGCGCCTTTCGCGTGGAGCTGCAACACGTCGCATCGTCCGTCCCTGTTGAAGTCCGCCATCACGCAGAAACCGCCCGGCCCGAGCGTAGCCCCGGCTTCCCTGCCCGCGCCATCCGCAACCGGGCGGCATGTGAATCCACCCTTGCCGTCCGGCGCGAGCAGGACGGGCCCCAGCTTCCGGCCGGCGACCAGCGCGGCCGCTCCACCCTCAACGCCAATGCAATGTAGGGACAGGCACTCATCAAGCAAAGCGACCTGCTTGGGCGGCGCAAACGACCCGTCGGCGGCCCGAAGGGCCAGACACAGGGACTTGCCGTTCCACGAAGCCAGGTCCAGCAGACCGTCGCCGTTGTAGTCACCGACGGCGACCATCTTGGAGGTCGTTGGCGGCGCGAACTTCCCCTTGACCTCCACTGCCTCGTCGGCCTTCGGAGACCACCGGTAAAGGCGGTCCCCCTTGCTTGACAGCACCAGGGCACACGGCCCAGAAGGCTGGCCGAGGTCCACGGCCAGACAGCCAGTTGCCGTGCCCGATAGTTGCCCCAGGCGTTGGTCCCCGACCCAGGTCAGGTCGCAACGAACCGGGAAGTACGCCAGCGGATCGGACGCGACGTATCGCGCCGCCGCCGCCAGCATTCGCGCGCTGCCGGCCCAGACGGGGAAGAGGTCCTGCTTGTCTTCGTCGAGCACCAGCTTCCCGTTGGACCGGTGGACGGCGAACCACATCGTGTTGATCTGGATCGCGCCAACGGGGGTGTCCTTGGCCTTGCCCTGCCGGTCTTCGGCGATCGCGAGGACGGCCGTGGCGGTCTTCTTGCCGCCGAAGGCTGCGTCAACTGCCTCCCGCTTCAACGCCCTGTCACCGTCCAGGTGCAGCGCCAACCTCTTCTGGTCGGGCGCCTTGCCCCGCAGCGCCTCGAGGATCCTCGCCGAGACGACGTTGTCGTCAGGGGCAGAGACCTCGAGAAGAAACACCTGCCCGTGCCCCTTGACAAGGTCGGCCGGGGTGAAGTTCGGGTTGATGATGGCCGAGGTCGAGGCGCAGAGGAGCCCCCACGTCACGATGGCCGTCACCAAGGGGCGAAGGCGGGGCCCTCTGGCCGCTATTCCGTCCTTCCCAACACGCCTGTTGCTGCGCCAGTCTCTGTCCATGCTGTCGATCGCCTCCGTCACCGCGGCGGCCGGTCCCAACGGGCCTCGGATCTCACACCCGCAAGGTCGGCCGCGGCCTCCTGCAACTTCGCTGCATAGTCCGGCCAGTTGTAGGCCAACTCGTGCTGGCTGAGGTAGGTTCTGCCCCACGCGATGCGCCGGACCAACTCGTCTAACTGAGCATGATATCCGGCACGCCGCTCGGGTGGGAGCTTGTCGCACGCTCGCAGGATCGCAAACCGAAGCTCCGCATCCTGCACGCCCTCCCTCATCATCTGGAAGCGAACTGTCGACAGCGCGCCGGACGGGCCGGGGGCCGTCAACGCGCTGCTTGCGGTGAAGTAGCTGGTGTTCCGCGGGGCGTCGCGGTCCGAGATCCAGAAGTCCAGGCCGATGCGCCCCAGGTTGCCCCACATCATCGGCAGCGTCCGGAAGACGAGCGGCGGAGAGTCGTCCCGCCAGTGCCACCGGGCAGTCCCGAGGTCCATGAACTCGGTGGGTCGGGCCAAACGCTCCGCCATCTTCGCGGCCGGCAGGGCCGAGCCGAAGAACGTCCACGGGTGCTCCTTCACACCGACCTCCAGGCCGCCCACTGCGATCATCTTACCCGCCGCGAGCGCCTCCATGCCCGGCCCGGCCTTGTGGAAGATCGTGCCGGGGTCGCCGCTGAAGTGCGACAACAGGTCCCACCGGACCTTCGGGGCCCACTGTCGGATCAGGTCGGCGTCCTCCTTGCTGGGCCGCTTGTCGCCCCCGAGGCCCAGCATCAGGCTTCGCTCTGGCCAGCGGCGCTGCTTCAAGATGCCTCGAACACCGTCGATCAGCGCCTTGTAGAACCGCTCACCTTCCGGGTCGCCGATGTGCGGCGCTTCCACCTCACGAGTCGTGCCGTCGGGATCCACGACCTGCACCGTCAGCGGGGCCTTCGGCGTATACTGCCGGCTGGGAATCTGCCGGCCTTCGTACGAGTTCGCCACGCGCTTTGCGCACATCGTGTCCCACACGTACAGGCACACCGCCTTAGGCGCCGCGCAGTGCTTCGCGTACAGGTCAAGGTAACGGCTCAGGAGGGTCAACTCGGGTCGCAGTCCGTGGGGTGTCTTGGTGAACCGCACGAGCGGCAGTTTCCAGTTGAAATGGTTGGCCGTGATGACGGGCACGTGAAGCACGTCGTTGCCCAGTTGCCCCATCATTCGCATCGAAGGCTCCATCAGCCGGAAGTGGGCATCGGACCAGGCCTTGACCTTGTAGTGCGCCGCGGTGGTGTCCGGAGAGTGGGCGACGCCGATGTCCGAGGCGAAGTCCCGCGCCGCTGGCAGCGTGTAGCCCGTCACCAGCACCTGCACCGGGACGTCAAACGACTTGCCGTTGGCCGAGAGCTTCATCGACCCGGTGTACCAGCCTGGCGTCTGGTCCCTGGCGGCCCGGACGATCAGCCAGACAGGCGTGGTTTTGGCGCCCTCGGGGGGATGCTCCACCAGCACGTCGCAGTAGTGTACGGCCGCGTGCTGGACTGCGCACCGCACCTGCACATTGTCGGGGGATATGGCGGCGCCGCCGGGGCCGCGGAGAGGACTCACGACGGCCTTCACACCTCGCAGCCCTGCAAGGTCTGACAGCACGGCCTGTCCGCTTGTTACGCCGTTGCGAGGGACCGCCATCCGAATCGGCCGGAGGGGATCGAACGGGTTGCCGACCTGCACACCCTTGACCCACATCCCTCGCGACCAGATGAAGGTCTTGAACATGCTGCGGCGAATGAGCGATTCCTCACATCGGTCCGCCGTCACCTGGTCCACCGGCGCGGCGCTCCAGACGCGCGCGCCCCGAAGGGCCTTGGCGTAGGGAATGACTCCCGCGCCGCTCGCGCTGGTCAGCGCGATCCTCCGGAAGCCCAAGTGATTCCACTGTGTCCGCCGATCGAGCGGACCGGCCACCGCCGACCTGTGGATGGCCACCGCGAGGACGTTGGCGCCCTTTCTCAGCGCGCGACAGGGGATGCGGACCGTGAAAGTGCGTATGCGTTGCTCGTACCGGCCCAGCCACTTCGCCTCGGGTTTGGAGGTCCGCCTCAGTCCGGGCAAGGGCGTGGAGCCGTCCTCCATCGCGTAGGCTCGGATCGGGTAGTCCGTCGCCGGTGTCAGCGGGTGGATTTCACCGGCGGGCAGGAAACCGCGACCGACCTCGACGCCGTTGACGTACACCGCCGCCCCGCCGATGCAGGCGACCGTAACGTCCAGGTCCGTCGCTTGGGGCGGGCTGGCGACACCGAAGCGCGTCCGCAGGCACAGCAGCGTGGCCCACGTGTGGCCCTCGACAGCAGCGCCGTAGTCCCCCAGGTAGTCGAACAGCTCTTCCGGAAGATACCACGGCCAGTGATGGACCTCGGAATCGGGGTTGGCCCAGACGGTCGGGGGCAGCGGTGAGAAAGCGCTGCGGAGTCTCTTCTCCCTGTCGCCTTGGCGTTCTCCCGTCGCCCCCGGATCGAACGCGATGGTTCGGCCCCGATCCTGCGCCTTCAGTTCGCCCTGCTCGCGCAGGAGGTTCGGACCGTGGACCAGCCACACCCGCCACGGTGTCGCGGCGTCGATGGCCTCCAGCTCACCACCGGCGGCGGGCGGACAGAAGATCCCGACAGATGCCATCGCCCCCCACACACAGGCCAGCGCCGTGTTCGTCCGCTTTCCCGCCATGCTCTTCGCTCTCCAGGCCATCGGTCCCTTACTCTCGATGCCGTCATCTCGACCCGAGCGGCCGTACTCATTCCGGCGGGCGGTCCCAACGGGCGTCCACAGCTTCGCCTCGGAGCCTCGCCAGCGCGTCCTGAAGCCGGGCGGCGTAGGCAGGCCACTCGAAGGCCATCGAGGCCTGGTTGAGGGAGTCGGCCGACCGTGCAGTCCAGCGGGGGAACTCGTCGATCAAGGCCCGGTAGGGCTCCCGGCGGTCCTCGGGCAGCTTCGCATAGGCCCGAATGAGCATCGCGCGGACCTCCTGGTCCTGGACTCCCTCGCGGAGGGCCTGGAATCGAACGGTCGGAATGGGTCCGTCGGGCCCGGGGACGGTCAGCGAGTCGATGGCCGAGAAGAACGAGCTGTTCCTCGGCCCCCCGCTCCGGGCAAGCCAGAAGTCCAGGCCGATTCGGCTGACACTGCCCCATAACAGCGGCAGCGTGCGGAAGGTCAACGGGGGCGACTGCTTCTCATGGTGCCACCGGGCCGTCGGCATCTCCAGGTATTCCAGCGGCTGGAAGATGCGCTGCTCCAACTGGATGCTCGTCAGAGGCCTTCGGTACGACACCCAAGGCATTTGCTTGACGCCGACCTCCAGCCCTCCGGTGGCGATGAGCCGGCCCTTGGCGAAGTCGTCCTTGTGGGGTCCGCGGTAGGCCCGGGATCCCGGGTCGCCGCTGAAGTGCGACAGGAGGCACCAGCGGGCATAGGGCGCCCATTTGCGCAAGAGCCCGGCGGTCTTTTGCCCCGGACGAATGTCACCGCCCAAGGCGAGCATGATGGTCCTCTCCGACCATCCGCGCCGCCGGACGAGGTCCCGCACTGCGTCGAACATGGGCTTCCAGAACTGCTCGGCGCCCTTGGCCTCGAACGGCGGGGCCGCCAGCGGCGAGGCCTTGCCGGTCTTGGGGTCGTAAACCGTCACCGTGGGCGGCGCCTTGGGGGTCAAGGTGACGCTGGGTGCCTGTCGACCCTCGTAGGCGTCGGCGACCTCCGTACCGCAGGCCGGGTCCCAGACGTACAGGCAAAGCGCCCTGGGCGGCGCGCAGTGCTTCAGGTATGCCTCTACGTATCGCTCCAGGATCGACAGGTCGACCTTCCGCCCGCCATCCGACTTGACCCACCGGATCATCGGCGCCCGCCACTGTGTCTCGTCGCCCAGCTTGATCCAGTCCCGGGCGGTCGACGTGTATGCGCCCAGGATCACCGGCGCCACGAGCACGTCGTTGCCCACCTGGCCGCACATGGCCAGCGACTGGTCCATCAGCCGGAAGTGCCTGTCGGACCATGGCTCGACCTTATACCGGGTCGCCAGCGTCTCAGGCGAGTGCGGCAGGCCGATGAGCGAAGTGAAGTTCCGCGCATCGGGAACGGTCGCGCCCGTGACCAACACCTGCACCGCGGCGGTGAACTTCCGCCCGTTGGCCCGGAGATGCAGACTGGAGGTATACCAGCCCGGCCGCTGCCCCTTTGGGGCCTGGAGAATAAGCCGCACAGGCAGCGTCTTCGCGCCCGTCGGCGGAGCCGGCAGCAGTGCATCGCAGTACTGCACCTCATTGTGCTGGGACGTGTAACGAACCTGTGCGGCCGTCGGCGGCATCGCGGCCCCGTCGGGCCCCACGCAGGCGGCGAGTTCTGCCGACACGTCCCGCAGGCCGGCCGGATCGCTCAGCACGACCTGTCCGCTGCACACGCCGTTGCGCGGGACGACCATCCGTACCGGCCCCAGCGGTTCGTGAAGGCCTCCTTCCTGCACGCCCCGAACAGGGAACCCGAGCTTCCAGATGCCCAGGGAACGGCCGCCCCGGTCGAAGAGGGAGCCGGGCAACGGCGTCTCGGTGACAGGTTCGAGCGGCCCGGCGTTCCAGCAGCGGGTCGCCTTGGCCTTCGTGGCGAAGGAGACCACGCCCTGCCCGCTGGCGCTGGTCAGGCGCAGCGAACGGAAGCCGAGGTGGCTCCAGCCCCTTCCCCTCGGCAACGGCCCGCACAGCGCCGAGCGGTGCAGCCGGACCGCCAGAACGTTGCGGCCCTTGACCAGCACCTCGGACGGCACCCCCGCCGTGAACGTGCGGACTCGCCGCTCGTAACGGGGCCGCCACTTTGGCTCCGGCTGGGCCGTCTGACGCAGCGCCGGCAAGGGCGTCGCGTTGTCCTCGATCGTGTACGCCTCGATGGGATAGTCATTGGCGGGCGTCAATGGATGCAACTCGCCCTTGGGTAGAAAGCCTCGCCCCACCTCGCGGCCGTTGACGTACACCACGCCCCCGCCCAGGCACGTCACCGTGACCTTCAGGTCCGTGGCGCGGGCCGGGTCGGCGACGCCGAAGCTCGTACGCAGGCAAAGCAGCGCAGGCCAGGGCCAATCGGCTACGGGTGCGCCGTAGGCCCCCAGGAAGTCCGACAGGTCCGCCTGGAGGTACCGCGGCCAGTGGGCCACGTTGGCGTCGGGCTCAGCCCAATCAACTGGCGGAAGTTGGCTGAAGCTCGGGACCCGGCGCCGCGTCGACTTCTCAGCGCGTGCGTTTGGGGAGGCGGGATCAAAGGCGGCCATCGTCCCTCTGTACTGGACCTTCAGGCCGTCTTCCCCGCGCAGCAGGCTGGGGCCCTGCACGACGAACGTGCGCAACGAGGTGCGGTCGTCGATCAGGTGGACGCCGTCAGCGCCCGCCTCGCCCGCCGTTGCTCCGTGTGCCGCCGCAACCCCCCATGTCGCCAGGAATAGGCCTGCCGCCAATGTTCGAATAGGACTCACCGCATTCTCCGTCGCTGACACCGATCCGTGTCCCAATGTGTTGAACCAGGCAATAGTGTCAACCGAATCGCACTCGAACAAAAGGGGGCTCCGGGATGGCCCCGGCGCGGCCCGGGTTGACCGGTCGATATCCGCGGCGCCGTGGTTTACGGTTACAGCGGCGGAGCAACAGCAATCACACGGTTCGAAGCGCGATTGCGAAGGAGTCCATGCGATGAGGAATGCGGGAGTCTTCGGGAGCCTGGCCACACTGCTGACTCTTGCCGGCATGGCGCCGGCGTCGGGAGCCCGATCATCGACGGCGGAACAGGTCATCGAGAAGACGGGCGTCTCGGCGGGGTTGGCGGTCGTGGTCGGCACGACTGACGGGAAGTTGGTGGCTGGGCTCACCAACGGCGGGAGGATGCTCGTGCAGGGCCTGGCGCTGACGGACGAGGCGGCGGAGGAGGCCCGCAAGCACATCCTGGCGAAGAGGCTGTATGGGTTGGCGTCCGTCGTGCGGATCGAATCGGGTCGGACGCTGCCGTACTTCGACCGGTTGGTGAACCTGCTCGTGGCGGACCTGGACGCCCTGGGCGGCCGCGCCCCCTCAATGGCTGAGATGATGCGCGTGCTGGGCTACGAGGGCGTCGTCTGGCTGAAGCGGGACGGGAAGTGGAGCAGGACGGTCAAGCCCACACCGCAAGACGTGGACTCCTGGACGCACTACCACTACGACGCTTCCGGCAACCCGGTATGCAAGGACCTGGTGGTCGGCCCGCCGAACACGTTCCGCTGGGTGGACGGGCCCTTTGGAATGAACCTGATCGGCGGGTTCCGCACGTCTGACGGCGTGGCCGTGCAGATCAATCCCACGTACCTGCTAATGAAGAGCAGGCCCAGGATTCCGGATGAGCTGCGGGGCCTGCATCTCTGGGCCCGGGACGTCAACAGCGGCGTGCTGCTGTGGCGCCGGAAGATCGTGCCCCCAAACGCCCGATACCGGTACGCGCGAGAGCACACGGAGACCTTCGTTGCGGCGGGCGGGGGCGTCTACGCCTACGACTTCACCGACGACGAGCGGGTCGCATTGACCTGCTGGGACATCCGCACCGGCAAGGTGCGGCGAGTGTTCCAGCGGGGCGTCGTCTGTCGCAAGGCCGATTGGCCCGGCGGCCCGGACAAGAGGGCCGACTGGCGGGAGTGGGCCAACAAGGCCTTCGCGTGGAGTACCGTACTGGTTCGCGACGGCAAGGTGGTTCAGATGGTCCGCGACAAGCTGCTCGTGATGGACCTGGGCAGTGGGAGGGTGATCTGGAGGAAGCAGACGGGTGACGACACCCAGTATACGAAGGTCGTCGTCTCGGGCGATCGGCTGGTGACGCTTCGGGCCAGGATCGAGTCCGACCGGCGAGGGCGTAAGCTGAACCTGGCGTCGGCGGAGGCGTGGCGACTCAACGACGCCGCGCCGCTCTGGCGAATCGACCTGACCGGCTTGACGTACCCGTCGGCCGCCGAGGGCAACTACCACCAGAACCTCGCCGCCCGGGAGCCCTATCTGCTGCTGCCCCTGGCGGACAATCGGGCGATCCTGCTGGACGCCCGCGACGGCAGCCGCGTGTGGGAGAAGCCCAGCAACGGGCGCTTCGGGCACTTGATCATCGGGGACAGGATCTTCATGGATCATGCCGGCTCGAACCCCTTTGGCGGGGTGATCATGCTGGCCACGGGCGAGAGGGACCCCACTCCCCGCAAAGGCGGAATGAACCAGTCTGCCTGCGACGCGGCCACGGGGACGCCGAAGTGGTTCATGGGCAAGCGGAACTTCGTGCCCGTCGATCGCCGGCCCGGCTGGCCGCATTGGGTGTCCCTGCGATGCATGGGCAAGAAGTGCGGGGAGCGGGCGGCGGCGTCCTACGGTTCGATCTACGGCGTCTCCCCAATGTGCGGCTGCGACCAGTTTATTCGGGGCAGCGGGGCGTTCTACGCGGTCAAGCCCGTGGCGCCGGTAGCCGACCAGCGGCGGCTGAGTCGCGGCGGGGGCGGGGCGCTCGGGCCCGTCGAACCCCAGGTCGAGGCGACGAAGGCCCTGTCGGCGACGTTCTGGGGGATGCCGGAGGGACTGCCCGGCTTCTGGTTCACCACGAACTTCCGGTGGAGCGAACCGATCCATCACTGGCCCGGCTATGGGCGGACACAAACCAAGCCCGTGCAGGCGGACGCTCTCACGCTGGTCGCCCACGTCCACGAGCACCGGCTGGCCGCGATGAGGGAAGGCAAGGAGGTGTGGAACTTCATTGCCGGCGGCAGGATCGGCGCCCCGCCGGTCGTCTTCGGTCACTTGGCGATCTTCGCCAGTCACGACGGGTGCGTCTACGCGGTGAATGTAGCCGACGGCAGGTTGGTGTGGCGGCTCCTGGCCGCCCCGGCCGACCGGCGGCACGTCGTTCTCGGGCAGGTTGAGTCGGGCTGGCCGGTCTTCAACGTCGTGCTGCGGGACGACCTGATCTATTGCTCGGCCGGGCGGCACGAGGAGATGGACGGCGGCATCCACTTCTACTGCCTCGACGCGGCGACGGGGGCCGTCCGGTGGCATGTGAAGCGAAGATGTGGGCTCGAGTCCGACCTGGAGCCGATCCGCCAGCGGAAGAACACCGGCGACGACCGCGGCAGGGAGCGCCTCAAGCGAGGCATTCTCTCCGACGGTCGGGCGCAGATGAATGACGTGATCGAGCTGCGCGACGGCCACCTCTGTCTGCACGGCGTCCCCATGGTGGACGTGTCGGACCCGAAGGACACGATCAAGTATCCACGGACGCTTGTGCCACCGCAAATCGCAGCCCCACCGGAGGCCGCCCCGGCGGCGCCCGACTCGGGACGTTCGGGGACATAGCCGCGGCACTGCCGGAGACAGGACGGTCAGGGCTATGCCGGACCATGGACTTCGTAGGCCCGGTGTGAGGGCAGATTGATGGTCAACAGACACAGCCAGCCACCAGCAGAATGGCCACGCTGTGGCAGGGCAAAGGGCAACCAGGGCGCCCAGAAGCCGCCGAGAGGAAAGACCGTCAGATCCACGTGCCAGACGTGGTTCGGGCGTTTGGCGGTGACGATCCGTGATGTCTTAG
>CBFCZU010000064.1:0-18278 GCA_965602635.1 uncultured Planctomycetales bacterium
CGCCCAAACCCGCGGCGCCTGAGCCTGCGCCCAAGCCGGCGGCGCCCGCGCCCAAACCCGCGGCGCCTGAGCCTGCGCCCAAGCCGGCGGCGCCCGCGCCCAAGCCGGCGCTGCCCAAGATCAACTTCCAGTTCAAGCGGGAAAGCTACCGCGACGTGATCCGCTTCATGGCGCGGGCGGCCAACAAGCCCGTCCTGGGCAATGTCGATGCCGTCCAGGGCACGCTGACCTACTTCGACGCCAGCCCCTACAGCTTCGACGAGGCCATGGGCATCGTCAACGAGGTGCTGCTGATAAGCGGCGTCCGCCTGGTGGACAAGGGGCGTTACCTCAGGCTCATCACGCTGCCGGAGGTCCCGCTTCACACGAAGATACTCCAGGGCATGGACGACGCCAAGCTGCTGCCCGGAGATCAGATCATCACGACCATCGTGCCGCTTCAGTTCCTGGACGCCTCGCAGGCGGTTTCGCTGGTGGCGCGGATGGTTCCTCGCTACGGCACGCTCAGCCCGCTGGAGAAGGGCAAGGGCATCATCATCACCAGCTCGGTGAGCAACATTCGGCGGATTCAGCGGCTGCTGGGGACGGTGGACAAGGGCTCGCTGACGGAACGGCAGTTGAAATACTACCCGCTCAAGAACGCCCCTGCCGCCGACGCGGCGAAGCTGGTCCAGGCGCTCTTCGGCAGCGCGGCGACGCGCCGGTATGTGTACAACGCGCAGCGGCGCCGGTACGTGCCGGCGGCCCCCGACCCGTCTGAAACCGTCACGGTCACCGCCGACGCGCGCTCGAACATGCTGGTGGTCCTGGCCGCCACCGACAAGCACAAGCTCATCGAGGAGATGATCGCCAAGACCGACGTGGACGAGCCCATCGGCGAGGGCGCCATCCGCATCGTGGAGCTGAAGAGCGCCAAGGCTGAGGACTTGGCCAAGACGCTCGCCAGCGCGGTAGGCTACAAGACCGTGGTGGAGCGCGACTCCCGCAACCGGCCGCGGACGCGCCGGGTGTCGCTCGCCCGGATCGTGGCGGACCCGGCCACCAATCGCCTGATCATCTCCGCCGCCCCGGACGTGATGAAGCAGCTCGACGAGCTGATCGAGAAGCTCGACGCCGGGGCGGTCTCCGCCGGCGTGCGGATCTTCCCGCTGAAGGTCGCCAACGCCTCGAGCCTCATCGGCGTCGTGCAGGGCGCCTTCGGCAAGCGCGACAACCGGGGCAGGATAGTCACCAACTTCCTGGTCACCGCCGACAGCCGGACCAACAGCCTTATCGTCAACGGCCCGGTGGCGGAGATGGACGGCATCGCCAAGTTGATCGAGAAGCTCGACCAGCAGATCGTCAACGGCGGGAAGGAAGTCCACGTGGTGCGCCTCACGGCCGGGGACGCCCGCGAGACCGCCCGCGCCCTTATGCAGGTGCTCGCCCCGCAGGCCCGCGGACGCCGCGGGCGGCCCGCTGCCGACGAGTCCATCCGCATCGAGGCCGACCGCGGGACCAACAGCCTCATCATCGCCGCCGCCCCGGGAGACTGGCAGCGCATCAAGGCCACGCTCGACAAGCTCACCCAAGGGCTCGACCAAGTGACCGTCTCCACGCGGATCTTCCCGCTGAAGCACTCCCGCGCCGCGGACGTGGCCGGGGTGATCTCTCAGGTATTCGACCCGCGCCGGCGGCGCGTCCCCCGCGGGCGGCCGCAGCCCGTGCCGGTGATCGTGACCGCCGACAATCAGTCGAACTCGCTGCTCGTCAGCGCCACGGCCGAGGACATCCAGCAGGTCGAGAAGATGCTGACCGCCATCGACGTCCCTCCGGCCGAGGCCGCCACAATCGAGGTCCGCTGCTACGCGCTGACCAACGCCAGCGCCCAGGAGATCGCCCGGTCGCTGGGGCGGCTTTTCGCGGGTCGGCGGGCGCGCGGCCGAGGCGGCTCGTCCGAGCCGCAGCCGCGGTTCGAGGCTGAGACGAACTCCAACCAGCTCGTGGTGGCGGCCACCGGCGAGCAGTTCAAGATGATCGACGCGCTCATCAAGCAGATGCTCGAGACGGCCAGCGCCGCCAAGACGGTCGTGAAGCTCTTCCCGCTCAAGCACGCCAAGGCCGACCAACTGGCCGCGGCGCTGCAGCGAGTGGTGCAGGCGGACATCGCCGCCGCCCAGCGGCGCAGCGCCAGCCGGCGCGGGCGCAGCGACTTCCAGATCAGCGTCGATGGCCGGACTAACTCTCTGCTGGTGACGGCCCCGGCCGAGACCATGAAGATCATCGAGGAGCTGGTGCCCAAGCTCGACTCGCCCGACACGGTGGTCCAGGTAACCACGGTGGGCGAGCTGGCCAACGCCGACCCCTCGGAGCTTGCCACAGCCAACAACGCGGCGCTGGCCGGTCAGGCCGCCCCCGCCGGGCGGGGACGCCGCGGCCAGCCGCCGGTGAACATCTCCGGCCTGGCGGGCAAGATGGTCGTCGTCGTCCCCGAGCAGTCGGCCCGGGCGGTCCTGCTGACCGGCAAGACCGAGGACGTCGCCTTCGCCGAGAAGCTCATCAAGCAGATCGACGCCCGCCCTTCGGTGCAGAAGGCGACGATCAAGCCGTTCAAGCTCACCCACGCCAAGGCCGAGGACGTCGCCCGGGTGCTCAACGCGACGGTAGGGCAGATGGGGCGGGGCCGGCGCGGGGCCGTCCCCACGCGCATCAGCGCCGACAAGACGTCCAACTCCATCGTCGTCTCCGCCGGCGGTGATGTGCTGGAGCGGATCGCCGAGCTGCTCAAGGAGCTGGACGTGGAGGGCGCGGGCGAGGGCGCCGTCACCATCGAGATCGTCAAGCTGAAGAAGGCCAAGGCCGACGACCTGGCCGCGGCACTGAACGCCGCCCAGGGCCAGGCCGCCCGGGGCCCGCGGCGCCGCGCCGACGACGACGAGGACGTCGTTCGCGTCACCGCCGACGCGCCCTCCAACAGCCTGCTGCTGACGGGCAGGCCCGAGCAGATCGCCGAGACCAAGAAGCTCATTACCAGCCTCGACGAATCCGTGGGGCAACTGACGTCGGTCATGCGGATCTTCCCGCTTCGGCGCGCCAAGGCTGCCGATCTGCTGCCGGTGATGGAGCGGATTCTGCGCCAGCAGGTGGGCCGACGAGGCCGGGGAGCGCCGACTGTCGATATTCGCATCGCCTCCCAGGACAAGGCCAACTCCATCGTGGTCCACGCCCCGCCCGAGGTGGTCGCCCTGGCCGAGCAACTGGTCAAGGAGTTCGACGCCGAGGCGGGCGCCGAGACGGTCATCCAGATCGTCCCCCTGACAAAGGCCGAGGCCACCACGCTGGCGACGGCGGTGAACCAGGCCCTGGCCGCCCAGGCCGGGCCGCGCGGCAGGGGCGCCGCGCCCGGGGCAGTCGTCGTGCCCGAGGGCAACTCGAACTCCCTGCTGGTTCGGGGCAACAAGCTTGACGTGGAAAAGGCCGTGACGCTCATCAAGCAGCTCGACGAGGGCGGCGCGGGCGTGGGCACGCAGGTGCGGGTCTTCCCGCTGGTCAACGCCGAGGCCGGCCCCGTCGCCAAGACCATCGACGCGCTGTTCCGCCAGATCGTCCAGCAGCAGCGCCGCCGGGGCCGGGGGGCGCCCCCGCCGGCGAGCTTCTCCGTCGCCGCCGACGAGCGGACGAACTCGCTTATCATCTCGACCAGCCAGGCCAACTTCGCCGTCGTCGATGCCCTGTTGGAGAAGCTTGACCAGGATGCTGATGTGGTGATCCGCGACATGCAGTACATCCCCCTGCTGCACGCCAACGCATTCGACCTGGTGGACAAGATCGACGCCATGTTCGCCGACCGCAAGAAGGGCGACCGCCCCACGGTCGCGGCCGACGAATTGTCCAACGGGCTGACCATTATCGCCAAGGATGCCGACTTCCGCGCCATCGAGGCGGTGGTCAGCAAGTTCGACGAAGTGGCCATCGACACGTACATTCAGGTCCGCGTCATACCCATCTCGGGCGGCACGCGGGCCGAGAAGATCGCCGAGGTCCTCAAGCGGGTTTACGAGCAGGTCAGCGGCGGGGAGGTGCAGATCACCGACAAGCTTCCGCCGCGGGCCCGCGGCGGGCTGGACGAGGGGATGCTGATTCTCCCGGCGCCTGATCCGACGGTGCTGCTGGCCCCGGAGAAGGCCAAGCCGGCCGAGGCGCCCGCCGAGCCCACGACGCCTCCGGCCGAGGCAGAGCAGCCCGCCGCCAAGCCGGCCGGGCGGCCGCCGGTCATCGTCGCCGTGGACAAGGGATCAAACTGCCTGATCATCTCCGCCGCTCAGACCGAGATGACCGACATCGAGCTGCTGATCGAGCAGCTCGCCCAGACGTCCGCCACCGAGGAGGCCGAGACCGAGGTCTTCAAGGTCAAGAACGCCGACCCGGTCTCGCTGGCCAAGACGCTCAACGCCCTGTTCAACCCCAAGCAGCCCCAGGCCAAGCCCCCGGCGCAGCCCAGGCGGGGCAGGCAGCAGCAGCCAACGGCCGCCCCGGTAGTGGCACCGAAGCCAAAGGTCGTCATCGCCGCCGACCCCCGGACGCGCAGCATCATCGTCCGCGCCAAGCCCGTCGAGATGGACATGATCGGCAAGCTGATCAAGCAGCTGGACCTGACTCCGGAGGTCAGCTCGGAGATCCGGATTATCCCGCTGGAGCACGCCGACGCCACCGAGGTGGCCCAGAACATCAGCCAACTCTTCCAGATAGCCGGCGCCACCGCCGCCCCGGCCAAGGGCAAGAAACCCACCACCGCCAAGAGCAAGCAGCTCGTCCGCACAATGCTGGAGCTGCGCACGGCCGATGGAGTGGCCCGGGTGGACGACTCAGCGGGAGTCACCATCACGGCCAACCGGAGGACCAACTCGGTGATCGTCGTGGCCCCCTCCGACGCCATGGAGGTGGTAGTGAAGCTGATCACGGAGCTGGACCAGGGACAACAGCCCGCGGCCATGGCCGTGAAGATTTTCAAGATCGAGCACGCGGAAGTTTCCGACGTGGTCAACTCGATCTCGCAGATCTTCAGGTCCTCGCGCACGGGCGGCACCCGTCAGCGGGGCGGGGCGGCGGCCGCAGCCCAGGGCGCCACCGCCATGGCCGTCGCCGGCAACGAGGCCTCCCGGACGGTGATCGTATCGGCGCGGGTGGACCAGCTTCCGCTGATCGAGAAGACGATCAAGGAGCTGGACGAGGCCAGCAAGCTCGACGCAGCCACGGTGAAGGTCTATCGCATCAAGTACTCGGACGCGCGTTCGGTCGCCACGGCTCTGACCCAGGCGCTGACCCAGGCGGCGACGGGGCGAGCGCGGCGCGGCCGAACGGCCCCCAGCGGGTCGCTGCGGATCAGCCCCGACGCCAGCAGCAACGCCATCGTCATTCGCGGCTCGGCCAGCGACCACGAGCGGGTCGCCGAGCTGATCCTCGAGCTGGACCAGGAGACGTCCAAGAAGGCGACGTTCCGGACGATCAAGCTCGCCCGGACGGACGCCCGGGAGGTCGTCAACGGGCTGAACCGCATGCTGTGGTCCTGGCCCCGGAAGCCCAACGAGCCGCGTCCGGCGGTCGCCTACAGCCGCAACACGAACACGCTGATGATCAGCGGCTCGGAGTCGCACGTGGAGATGATCGGCAAGATGGTCACCGAGCTGGAGGCGGGCAAGCAGGAGAAGTCGCGGGTGCAGTTCTTCCAGCCCGAGTTCGCCGGAGCGGCTGAGGTGGCGAATTCGCTGAGCCGCTTCTACGGCCCGCGGGCGACGGACCCGGCCGCCCGGACGGTGACTATTTCGGTGGACGACCGCACCAACACGCTGATGGTCGCCGCCCAGCCCGAGCAGGCCAAGGACATCGCCGCGCTGATCGGCAAGCTGGACGTTGAAGACTCCGCCGGGGAGGCCCGCCGGGTGGTGATCGCCCTGACGCACGCCCAGGCCGACACGGTCGCCCGCGCCATCACTCAGGCCTTCCGCCCGCTGCCCGGGCGGCGGGTGAGCCCCTCGGACCTGGTCGTCGCGACGGCCGAGCCCGGCACCAACACCGTCATCGTCGCCGCCTCGGCGAAGAACCTCAAGAAGATCGAATCGCTGATCAAGGAGATCGACAGCGAGACGACCGGCACGCGGACGATGGAGTTCATGATCCTCACCAACGCCAAGGCGACTGACCTGGCGCGGGTTCTGGGCCAGGTGGTGGGCCGGCAGGCCCGCGGCCGCGCGGCCACACAGCCGCCCACAGTCGCCGGCGACGCGGGCAGCAACGCCATCGTCATGACCGGCACCAAGGCCGAGGTGGACGAGCTGATGAAAATGGCCAAGCTGCTCGACGCCGCCGCAATGGACAAGACCACCACCGTGCAAGTCATCACCCTGGAGAAGGCCGACGCCGTGACGACCGCCGACACGGTCAACCAGTTGCTCCAGGCCCAGGCGAGGGAACTCCGCCGGGCGCGGAAGTCGGTCGAGCCGGTGGCCATCACCGCCGACGCGCGTACCAACTCGCTTATCGTGGCTGCCTCGGACGAGACGTTCCAGATGGTCAGCCAACTGGTGAACAAGATCGACGCGATGAGCCCGGCCCGGGGGAAGGTCCAGGTGATCCCGCTGAAGGACGCCGACCCCAACGACGTGCTCAAGGCGATCCAGCAGCTTTACGGCAGCGGCGCCGCCCCGCGCATCGCCCGGGGACGCAGCGGAAGGCCGGCCGGCGGGCCACAGGCGACCGTCCTGAGCGGCCAGCGCGCCGTGCTGCTCAACAACTTCTCCAAGGAGGACCTCGAGGCGATCCAGACGCTGGTGGACGCCATGGAAAAGGCCGCCGCCTCCGCCAGGCAAGAGGTGCTGGTCTTCCCGCTGACCAACGCCACCAACACCAAGATTGCCCAGGCCCTCAACGTCCTGTTCCGCGCTGCCGTCCGGCCGGGACACCCCGAGGACCGAGTGGTGGTCATGCCGTTGCAGGGAACCAACGCCGTGGTGGTCACGGCCTCGAAGGAGAAGATGGAGGAGGTGTCGGGGCTGATCAAGCAGCTCGACGGCCTCCAGGTGGTGCCGAAGATCGACTACAAGGTCTTCCCGCTGGTCAACAGCAGCGCGACGAAGATCCTGCCGCTGGTCAATCAGATGATCCAGCCGCTGCGGCAGGCCAGGCCCACCCAGCGGATCAACATCACCGCCGACGCGCGGTCCAACGCCATCGTCGTCGCCACGGCCGCTCCGGTGATGGACGAGATCGCCAGCATCGTAAAGACCCTCGACGCCGTCCCGGCTTTCAAGGCCGCCGACGTGATCATCCTGCCGCTGAAGAACGCCGACGCGCCGTCGCTGGCGGCGGTGCTGACCGACATCCTCACGCCCGGCACGAGCCGGATCCAGACCCCCGAGGCCCGCGCCCTCCAGGAGCAGGTCCGCCTGCTGCGGATGGTCAAGGGCCACGAGGGGCTTCCGCTGCTGGACCTGTCCAAGCCGATCAAGATCACCTCCGATCCCGCGCGGTCGGGGCAGCCGGGCTCCAATAGCCTGATCATTTCCTCCACGGCCGAGAACCTCCAGGCGATGGCGGAGATCGTCGCGCTGCTGGACACGCTGCCGGTGGCGGCCGGGCTGAAGATCCAGATCGTCCACCTCAAGAACGCCGACCCGATCAACACCATGAACCTGCTGCGCGAGATCTTCGCCCAGGGCAGGGGTCTGGCGGGCAGGCCCCGAACGCCGACCGTCGGCAGGGCCGTCCCCGAGGGCGTCGTCGGCGAGGCGCTGACCAACGTCCTTAACGTCACCGCCGACGCCAGGACCAACGCCCTGGTCCTCTCCGGCACCGAGGAGACGGTTGCCCTGGCCATGGTGCTGGTCAAGGACATCGACGCCCAGCCCACCAGCGAGTTCACCGAGGTCAAGGTCATCAAGCTCGCCCACGCCGACGCGGTGGCCCTGGCGGGGCTGATCAGGGGTGTCTTCGCTGAAGGGCCCGCCCGCGCGCCCGGCGTGGAAGGGGCGAGGGCCTACGTGACCAAGCTGAAGGTGCTGCGCGAGAAGGCGGCCCCCGTCTCCAGCAAGGTAGCCCGCACGCACCCGACGCTGGTGGTCCAGGCCGAGCGGAACACCAACGTCCTGATCATCGCCGCCCGGTCCGACCTGATGCCCATCATCACCGAGATGGTCAAGACGATGGACATTCCCGGCGCCGGATCGCTGAACGTGGTGAGGATCTACCCGCTCAAGAACGCCGACGCCACCCGCATGGCATCGGTCGTCAACGGGCTGTACACGGGGCCGAACCAGGCCCTCATCCGGCCCGAGGATCGCCCGACGATCGCCGTCGATACCCGCACCAACGCCCTGGTCGTCTCCAGCTCGGAGAAGACCTTCGCGATGATCGACGCCCTGCTGCTCAAGCTCGACGCCAAGTTGCCGATCGAACTGCGCGACATTCGCCTGCTGCCGCTGAAGAACGCCGACGCCATCACCCTGGCGCCCACGCTCCAGCGGATGATGGACGCCCGCGTCCAGCGCCAGCAGAGCCTGGGCGTGGGTGACGCCGAGGCCTTGCGGATGATCATCGTCCCCGACGCCCGCAGCAACTACCTGATCGTGGGCGGCTCGGCCGAGGGCTACAAGCTCGTCCAGGACCTGGCGGCGAAGCTCGACGACGCCCCCGCGGCGCTTGCCGGGAAGATCCAGTTGATCCCCCTGGTCAAGGCCAACGCCGGCACGCTCAGCGTGACCCTGAACAACCTCTTCAACCAGCGTTACCAGGCCGCTCGTACGCCGGACGTTCAGCGGCAGAAGCCGGTGATCGTGCCCGACCTGCGGACCAACACGCTCATGGTCGCCGCCGGCCAGGACGACAGCCGCGTCGTCACCGCCCTGGTCAAGCAGCTCGACAGGACCCTCGCCGACCCAGCCGTCCAACTGGTGGTCGAGGCGATGAAGTTCAACGACGCCGGCAGCGTCGGGCCGATGATCCAGCAGATCTTCGCCGACCGCCTCCGGGCCATGACCCCGCCGGGCCAGCAGATAGCCCCGCAGGACGTCGTATCTGTGGCCATCGAGCCGCTGAGCAACTCGCTGGTCATCTCCGCCAGCAAGGAGAACCTGGAGATGATCCGCGCCCTGCTCAAGAAGGTGGACGTCGAGCCCCCCACGGACACGGGCGTGGTGAAGATGTTCCCGCTCAAGTACACCGACGTTCAGCGAATTGCCTCCATGCTCCAGGGCCTGGTTGCCCAGGGCCTCTACAAGCCCGCCCTGGTGGGCGCTCCCGCCAGCCGGATCATTCAGGCGCGGGAGAAGGTCGCCATCACTTCCGACCTGCGGACGAACGTGCTGATCGTCTCGGCGAGCAAGGAGAACCTTGCGATCCTCGGTCAGATCATCGACCGGGTGGACGTGAAGGAAGGCTGGGGCCTGACCGGCAACATCAACGTCTTCCCCCTCAAGAACGCCGACGCGACCCGCCTGGGGCCGGTCATCCAGCAGATGTTCGACCGCAAGCGCGCCGCGGAGGCGGTCACGGGCGGGACACCCAGGTCCCTGCCGGTGGTGGTCGTCGCCGACGAACGGACGAACGCCCTTCTGGTAGCCGCCAGCAAGGAGAGCTTCGACGAGATCACCAAGCTGCTGGAGAGGCTCGACGCCAAGGACGTGGTGCGGAACTACGAGTTCGACATCTTCTACCTCAAGCGGGCCTCGGCCGCGTCGCTGCAATCGACTCTGCGGCAGCTTTTCACCCAGCGGGTGGTGCGCGGCGCCCCTCAGCCGGTGACGATCATCGCCGACCCCAAGGCCAACGCCCTGATAATCGGCGCTTCGAGGGATGACATCGCTATCGCCAAGAGCCTGATCGCCCGCCTGGACAAGGAGGCCCCCAAGGCCGGATTCACCCTCAAGGCCTTCCCGGTCGTCAAGGCCGACGCGACCCAGGTGGGCACCACCCTCCAGCGGCTCTTCGACGCCCAGAGGCCCACCGGCGGCGAGAGCGGCGTGACCATAACCGTCGATGAGCGGTCCAACACCCTGATCGTCGCCGCCGCCCAGGCCGACATGGAACGCATCGGCGAGCTGATAAAGAAGCTCGACACGGCGCCGGTGACCGACGTGACGGAGATACGCATTTTCACTCTCCGCCACGCCGACGCGGCGCAACTGGCGCAGATACTCACCGCCGCCCTGACCAACAAGCCCACGCAGATGACGGCCGCCTCGCAGAACCGGGCGACGCTGCTGCGGCTGATCGCCAAGGACCCCGACGGCAAGGAGCTGATCGGCTCGGCCCTCAAGCGCGGCATCATGATCACGCCCGTCGCCCGGACGAACTCGCTGCTTATCCAGGCCCCCGTGGAGACCATGCCGCTGCTGGGCAAGCTGGTCAAGGCGCTGGACACCGTCCACCCGCGGTCGGCGCAGATTCGCGTTTACCCGCTGATCAACGCCGACGCCACGCAGATGCAGCGGGTGCTGACGGACCTGTTCCGGCTCCAGGTCGCCAACACCCAGCGGCAGGCTGCCCGGTACAGCATGACGACCACCGCCCCGGCGGGAGGCGACGAGGCCTCCCCGGCGGCGACCCTGGGATCGGCCGAGCAGACCGTCCTGAGCATCACCGTCGATGAGCGAACCAATTCGCTGCTGGTCGCCGGAACCGAGGAATACGTCAGTCTCGTCGGGCGGGTCATCGAGCAGCTCGACTCCTCGCCCGCCGAGGACCGCCAGAGCCTCGTTTACCGCCTGCGCTACGCCCAGGCCACCGACATCGAGACCGCCCTGCGGAGCTTCCTCGACCAGGAGCGGCAGCGGCTGGTCTCGACGCTCGGCGCCAATGCCGTGGGCGCGGCCAAGGAACTGCTCTCGCGCGAGATCGCCATCGTCGCGGAAGGGACGTCCAACACGCTGCTGATCTCCGGCTCGCCGCGGTTCTTCAAGACCGTCACGGACATAGTCCGCCAGCTCGACCAGCCTCCGCCGCAGGTTCTGGTCCAGGTGCTGCTGGCCGAGGTGACGCTCGACGACACGACGGAGTTCGGCATCACGTGGAACTACACCCGCACGCCGGGCCAGAACACGACCGTGCAGGCCGCCACGACGTTCGGGCTGCCGGCCACCGGATTCAGCTTCAGCGTCTCGGGCAAGGATCTGACTATGCTGGTGCGGGCGCTTCAGAGCCAGGGGCGGCTGGAGGTGCTCAGCCGGCCTCAAATCGTCGCCACCGACAACAAGCCGGCGACCATAAACATCGGCAAGAAAGTGCCCTTTGTGGAGAGCCAGCGCGTCACCGAGGCCGGGTCGGTCTTCAACACCATCTCCAAGGAGCCGGTCGGCATCATCCTGGAGCTGACCCCGCGGATCAGCCCCGACGGGTTCGTCATGATGGACGTCAGCCCGGAGATCTCCTCGCTGTCCGAGTCGTCGGTGAAGATCTCCGAGGACGTCAACGCCCCCATCATCAACAGCCGCTCCGCCGACACGACCGTCACGGTGCAGGACGGGCACACCATCGTCATCGGCGGACTGATCACCACCAAGGAGCAGAACCGGGAGGAGAAGATCCCCCTGCTGGGCGACATTCCGCTGCTGGGGTTGCTGTTCAAGTCCACCAAGATCGTCAAGGAGCGGACCGAGCTGCTGATCGTCCTGACCCCGCACATCCTGCGGGCGCCGACCGACTCGGACGTGATGACCAACCAGGAGATCCTCCGGCTGACGCTCACTCAGGGCCTGCGGGATAGCAGAAAGGTCAGCCAACTGCTGAACCCGCTGAGGCACGTCACGCCCATGGAGGTCAAGCGTCTGGAACGCGGGGCGGCGAAGGGCCGGCACGACAACTACGCCCCGGTGGTCATTCCCCTGATCCCGGCCAGGGAGAGCCCCGACAAGCCCGTCGCGCTGCCCGAGATCGACGAGGACGAGTACAAATGACCCGGGCGGTTCAACTTCGTCGGAGCCTGGCGGCACTGGTCGTCCTTTCGGCGGCGGGGCTGTCGGGCTGCGATGGCCAGGCCAACACGCTGGGCGAGAGGCCCCCCCGGCCGGTGGACTTCGCCGATGAAATCGCCCTGCGGACCACGCCCTCGCCCGTCAACCTGGACGACAACCCGGGGGCGGACGGGCTGGTGGTCCGCGTGGAGCTCTACCGCGTCCGCGGCACCAATGTCGAGCTTCTGACCGTCAAGGGCGCCCTGGAGTTCAGCCTTTACGAAGGCGCGGTCGGCTCGCCCGCCCGAGGCGAGGTGAAGGCCTTCCGGACCTGGCGATACTCCGGGAAGGAGCTGGAGCGTTTCCTGGCGCGCGGAATCGCCGGCTGGGGCTACACCGTCCCGCTGGGCTGGGGCAAGCCCGGCCCGGCGACATCGTCGGTGACAGTTACGGCCCGGTACGTGCCACCCCGGGGCCGGCCCATAGCGGCCGCGCCCGTGACCATCAGCATCCGCGCCCACTGACCGCTGACGCGGGCCTCTGGAAAGCCACGTCCTGGCCGTCGAGCTTCACGAAGCTCGCGCCGATGGCGGAGACCTGATCTCCCCCGCCGCCCTCACGAACAATCAGGGCGAGAGTCCCGTCGGTGCGGACCTGCTCGACTTGCCGGATCGGGTAAGCCAGCCCGCGCGTGTAGATCACGCGGTCTGATGCCCCGTCGGCCCAGTCAATCCTCACTTCGCGGGCCAGCGGGCCGGCCGGTCGGGCCGAGACGGTGAACCGCGGAATCTCCCCGCCGGTGAAGGGCACGATCACCGTCGCGCACTCCGTGAAGGCCGTGGGCATTTCCACCCCCGGGGCGGCGCGGAAACACACCTGCATCAGCGGCGCCGGTTGCACCTCCAGGCCCGGGGCGACCCACCCGAGGTAGGGGTCCTCTTCGCCGCGGCGGACGCCGGCCGACACTTCCCCGGCCGAGATGGGGCAGACCCGGATGCAGACGTTGCCCCGCTCGTCGCGCGTGGTCATCCCCAGGGCGTCGGCGTCGAGGTCGATGGACACGTCATCGCTGACCCAGTGCAGGTAGGCCGCCTCGCCGCCCTCGTGCGTCAGGCAATCCAGCACGACCATCGCCCGGTCCTTCAGCCAGACGACGGTGCGGTCGTGGGCCCCGAACCAGCCCTTGCCGCGTCCCCGCGCGAAGCGCCAGCCAAATGCTCCCGGCCAGTATGCGCCTTCATACCTTCCCTGGGCGACGACGGCGGCGGGCATGTCCGCCACCCGCAGCAGCCTGGCGTCCACGTCGGCCTGGTTGCCGAGATTGACGTTCATCGTGGAGTGCGCGGCCGTGCTCTTGCCCGCCGGGGCGAAGGGGTTGGACATTTCATAATCGAAGATGCCCGGGTCGGGCAGCGTGGTCCGCCCGCCGTTGTGCATCTCCAGGCTCAGCCGGGACAGGTGGGTGTGCCCGCCGCCCCAGCCGGCGGCGTCGAAGGCCCACCAGAGGTCGTCGGTCCCCCAGCCGGTGCGGTAGAAGACCTGGCCGGCGGAGGCGAACAGGCCGAGGGTGGGTACGTCGGCGTCCTCTCCGGCCTCGGCCAGCAGCGCCTTGTGGTCACGCAGGGCCTCGGAGAGCTTCCGGCCGGCGCCTTGCCCGGTCCGGAAGACGGCGGTGGCGTCGTTGAATCCGCAGCTCGCCGCATTGGGTTTGGTGTGGTGCAGCGTGTAGGAGTGCATGCGGGCGACGCGCCCGTCGGCCAGCGAGATGCCCAGGTCGCCGCGCCGCTTCGACAGCCGCCAGAGCCTCACGAAGACGTTGCACATCCAGTCGTGGTAGCCCGCGCTGCGCTCGAGGTGCACGCCGTCGTCGAGGATCTGCCTGGCGAACTCGACGTTGAGGCCCTCGACCGCCGCCGCCAAGTGCCGCGAGAGCCTGCCCGGCAGGCGGATCGCCTGGGAGAACAGGCAGTCAAGCGCCGCGATCCGCCAGTTGCCCTGCTGGGGCAGGTTTCCCGCGAGCCAGTCAAGCTGCCATGCGATCGAGGCGACGATCCGCTCGGCGAATTCCTCGTCGAAGGCCTCGGACCCCATCAGGTCGGCGACCGCCCCGAGCCATCCGACCTGCTGAAGCCCCCCGAGCCGACAGGACATGTTCAGCGTGGTCTCCCCCGGCGCGGGAGGGTCGGGCGAATCCACGGGGTACGGGGCGTGCCGGTCCAGCCAGTCCTCGATGTAGTCGCGGGCGGCCTGGGCGTACTTCTCGTCGCGCGTCTCGCCGTATGCCCGGCGCAGCGGGTCGAGCTGAACGAAACGGTTCAGTTGCGCCGGCCATTCCTGGTGCGCGACGTGGGAGCCGGACCAGTCGATGTCTTTGCGGCCGATGCGCACCGGCCTGCGGCCGTAGAACAGCAGCACCCCGTCCACGGCTGCGTCGGCCGCCTCGCGCCAGTTGCCCGCTCGCCCCGGCGGGAAGACCTCCGGGTCCTGCCGCCGCGCTTCGAGGAGCGCCTCGTGGATGCCCGACACGTCACTTCACCTCGAAGGTCGCCTCGCCCACGACTCCCGAGGCCAGGTCGGCCACCTTGACCTTCCATGTTCCCACGGCCTCGTTCAGGGCGGTGGCGATGGTCAGCGTGGCGGCGCCGTCCTTGGCCAGGAGCGTCTTGCTGTAGTGGCGCCGCTCCGACCCGTCCGGGCCGTACACGCGGAAGTTCAGCATGTGGTCGCCGGGCTTTGCCGCCGCCCGGACGCTCGCGGCGATGCTCACCGGCCGCCCGCACCTGACGACCGCCTTGGTCGCCTTCGCGTTCACCGCCTCCACCTTGTAGGGCGACAGGGCCAGGATGGCCGGGAAGCTCGGCGAGGCGTCGATCTCGATACTCTTGGCGCCGGCGGCGTACCGCCCGTCGCGCATGTCGTACAGGTGGCCCGCCGCGGCGCTGCGGAAGGTGTACTTGCCCGGTATCTCCGCCCGGACGGCGAAGTAGCGGACCTTGCCGAGCTGGAAGTAGCGGATCTCCGTCCGCCGGGCGGGCTCGCCGCCCTTGAGGATGGTCGCCCTCGGCGCGGCGACGCCGGCCTTCGTCAGCGCGTCGGTCATCCGCTGCCAGTAGGCTTCCACCTTGCCGACGTTGCGCTCGCGCCAGTAATCGTGCGGGAAGCGCGAATTCAGGTAGATCACCCGCCCCGTGCCCAGGGCCTTCTCGGCCGGGGCCGACGGGTCGATGCCGAAGTGCTCGGCCAGGACGGTCTTCTCGCGCTTCCGGCCGTGCTCGTTCCAGACGCCGGTGTTCCGGTCGCAGAGCACCACGCCGCCGGCCTGGACGAATGCCTTCAGCCCGGCCGCCTCCTTGTCGGAAAGGGCGATCGACTCCGGCAGGATCATGATCTTGTAGCCCTTCTTTATCAGCTCGCCAGCCTCGAGCTGGGCGTAGGCGACGAACTTGTACTGGTAGCCCATCTCCTCCAGCAGGTTGTAGAAGCCCAGCTTGGGCACCAGCGGTCCGCCGTTGCCGAGCTGGTCGGCGGCGCCGGGCCCGCCGCGGACGTGCGAGACCTGGATGGTTGACTGGGAGTAGTGGATGGCTATCGGGTCGTCCTGCGGTGCGGCCGCCAGGAACAGCTTGGCGAACCCGCGCCCGCGGACCTCGGCCAGTTGCCTGGCGGTCGTGTCGCCCCTCGGCAGGAGCGTGAAGTCGGCCCGCAGGTGGCCGTAATCGACCCAGCGGTAGAACCCGCAGTTGCCGTGCATCACCGAGTACCACACGTCCGTGCCCGGGCAGGCCTTGAGCTTCCGGTCGGGCGTGTTGAACGAGCGGATGTACTCGTTCGTGTCGGCGAAGTAGTTCTCGATCCAGGTGAAGTGGTTGGTCACCAGCCAGTAGTCCCACCCGCCGTAGGGGTTGGGTCGCTGCCCGCCGCCGATGCCGACGCAGGCGTCCGCGTCGCCGCCGGCGCGGGCCGCGTCGGAGCAGAGCTTGATGTAACGGTTATAGACGATGTCGCTGTACTTGCGGTGGTCCACCCACGGGGCGTAGTTCGGCAGCTTCTTGCCGCGCGCCCGGTCGCGGGCCTGGTAGATGTGCAGCGGCATCACGTCGTCCCACTTGGCGAACTTCGTCTCCCACTCCTTGTTCAACGCCGCCAGCGTGCCGTACTGGCCCTTCAGCCAGAGGCGGAAGTGCTTCAGCGACACCGGCGAGAAGTCGAAGTCGTGCGCCCTGGCGTAGCTGGTGTACGACCCCTCGTCCATCAGATCGTAGATGATCGGGTTGAACTGGGCGGCGCCCTTCAGCTGCCGGGCGATCTTCCGCTTGGTCCATTCGAGGTATGCCGGGTCGTCCAGCGGGAAGAACGAGTTGTGCGGATTGTTGTTGTAGGGCAGCTTGGCGTAGTCGGGCGTATCTATGGGCTTGCCCGTCTTCTTGTCGATCGGGGTGCGGTACAGCCAGCGCACGTCCTTGCTCCTGCGGAAGTTGACCCTCCGCAGCTCGAAGGTCACCTTCGTCCAGTTGTGGTTCATCGAGAAGAAGTGCAGCGACTCCATCCCCACGCGGTTGAAGCCGCCATAGACCATCTGGTAGTAGGTGCTCGACCGCGGGCCGTAGCCTGAGTCCCAGCCGTTGGGGATCCACATGACATTGCGGAGCATGCGGAAGTAGTCGATGTTGTAGTACCAGAAGTATTTGGGATCGCCGCGCAAGTTGATCCGGTGGCGGGTCAGCCACAGCACGGGCTCGTAGCTGTCCCAGACCAGCTCCTGGCGGACGAAGAAGATGTGCTGGGCGCGGGCTTCGACGTGGGTGTGGGCGTCCAGCTCGGCCTGGAACCTCGCCACCGGGGTCAGCAGCCCGTCCGCCTTGAACTTGAATGTCTCGCTGAATGCGCCCTTCTTGACCTGGCGGCGCTGCTCGGCCACGACTCGCTCGCGGTTGTCCGCCAGGCGGGCGCGGAGGGTCAGCCCGTCGGCGTCGGCCTTGCCGGCGACGGTGAAGGTCAGCTCGTCGCCGGGCAGGTAGCACGGCTTGTCGGGCGCGGCCGTGATCTTGCCGATCGAGCCGCGCGGGGCGATGGTGAAGACGCTCGTCGCCCAGTCGAGGACTTTGCCGTCCTTGTCCTTGACGACCACGTCCACCTCGTTTTCCCCGGCGTCCAGCGACGCGGGCAGGGCGAACTTCACCGCCGCCGCGCCCTTGGCGTCGAGTGCCTGCGCCTTGCCCGTCTTCACGTGCAGCTCGGGGACCTTCGCCCGATCCTCCAGGCCCCGACTGCGGAAGACTACGCTGACCTTGACCTCTTCGCCCAACCCCCTGAGAGAAAGTCCGAGCTTCGCTTCGCCGACTTCGGCCCGCGTGAGGCTCGGCGCCACGTTAACCTCCCAGCTCAGTGAGGGAGCCTTGTTCGCGGCCCAGAGGATGCTCTTGAGCAGCAGCGACCACTGGCGCTCCCAGACGGGCAGCCTTGCGTCAAGGAACCGTTCGCGCTGGATGGGCCAGATGAGCTGCGCCCCTCGGCCGAGGTTGAGCAGCACGGCCCGGCGGCCGCTGGCCTCGCTGACGGCCACGACGGGCCTGTCGCCGGCCTTGGCGACGACCTTGGCCGAGTCCGCCAGCTTGTAGCCGTAAGCCCGCAGCGGCGGCAGGTGCTCCACCGGCACGCCGGAGATCGCCGGGTGATCGCCGACTTTCTCCATCGTCGCCGCCCGGCCTTCCTTTTCCCTGGCCGCCTCGGTATCCACCCCCAGGGCCTCGGCCAGAGTCCGGTCGAGGTCGCTGGGGTTGACGCAGACCACGCCCACGCCGCGGGCGACCGCCTTGCTCAGCAGAGCGAAGCCGGGAATCTTGCGCCAGTCCTGGGCGGCCACGACTATGCAGTCGAACTTGTAGAGCGTCAGCTCCTCTTTGAGCCGCTTGCCCGCCTCCTTCTCGGAGGTGTCCACGTAGTGCCATTCCAGGTCGCCGCGCTGGACCAGCTCGATCGCCTGGCGCGTCCGCCCGCGTGTCAGCAGCAGCACCACGGGCCTGCCGGCGGCCCACGGCTTCATCCGGTTGATGTGCGGCGTCTCGTACTCCACGCTGTGCGTGCCCGCCAGCCGCAGCGGCTCCAGCAGCGACGAGAGCTTCCCGCCGGTGAAGCTGATCTCGGCCTTGGCGCCGCCGAAGTGCTGCTGGTAGTACACCTCGTCCACGTCGATATCGGCCTCGACGTAGCCGTCGCCGGGCAGGGCGCCGAGCTTCTTGTCCATCAGCGCCGCCCCGTCCCTGCCGCGGACCACCAGCCGGACGTCCGCCAGGGCGATCGGAGTGCGGTTGACCAGGCGGACCCGGTGCGTGCCGAAGTGCTCCACCGTGTAGGCGC
>CBFCZU010000065.1:0-18186 GCA_965602635.1 uncultured Planctomycetales bacterium
TAGCCCTGAGCAAGAGCGACGTAAGTCGCTCGCGTCGAAGCCGCTGCGGCGGATGCTGCACGCGCATCGTGCAACATCCGGGCTAGCCCCAGCAGGGCGTCGCCACTGCCGGTTCGGCGGAAGCGCGACAACGCCTTGGTGACACGTTTGCGCGCGCAATCGCTACCCCCCCCTGGCGGTGAAATCGGGCGAAAATGAAGTTTTTGGCCGCCGGCCCGGCCGGGGGTTACGGCAAGGGGCCCCTCTATGGCAACACGTTTGCGCGCGCAAAGGCTTCCGCGCACGGTAAGGGTGGAGGGGGCGCGCCTCAGGTGTGCGCCTCCGAAGTGCCTGACAACCGAATGAGCGAGCGCGGAGCAGCGAGTGCGGAGTGCGAAGTGCTGAGTGCGGAGGGTCCCGATAGGAACCCATTTCCCCTCTTCGTTCGCGGAGCTTGTCCGGCGTAGCCGGATTCGCGGCTCAAAACAGGAAATGCCTTGTGCTGCAAGGACTTACGGATTTCAGGGGGGTCGCGAAACGTTCCGTTCGGTTCCGAAACTTTCCGTTTCGTTCCGTTTCGTTCCGTAACTTTCCGTTTCGTTCCGTTTCGTTCCGTCCCGATCCACGGGGTTCCGCCTGGTTCCGCATTGCCGGGGCAGCGCGCCCGGGCGGCAGTCTGCGAGCGCCGCCGGCGTGGGATCCGCCTCTGTCGAGCACCTTGCCGGCGGGTTACTGCGGGCTTATTTTCCTTGTGACCCGGGGAGGGACGGCCTAGACTGGTCGGTCCAGTTGCCGGAGCGCCTGCTGCGGACATGCAGCCTCCGGCCTATTACCGGGCGGTCCGGTAGGCCTGCCGTCGGCCTGGACGACGGCCGCGACGCCCGTCCGCTGGTCGGGGGCGGGAGATTCGCCGCGATCACTGCGACAATGACAGGATAAAGGTACTCATGGTCGACAAGAATCTCATCATGTCCCTGGGAATCACGGATGAGGAGATCCAGAGGGAACTCGACTCCGCAATGGGCGGAAAGGACGCCACCACCAGCCTGGAAGAGGCCGTGCAGGACAGGGCCTCCCAGTTCCAGGTCGGCAACGTCCTCAAGGGCATGATCGTCAACGTAGTCGCCAACGACGTCTTCATTGAGGTGGGCCTCAAGAGCGAAGGGATCGTGGAGCTGGCGGAGTTCGCGGGGGGCGGGGCGGTCGAACCCGGCCAGGAGGTCGAGGTCCTGCTGGAGGCGGTGGAGTCCGCCAGCGGGCTCGTGGTGCTCTCGAAGCGCAAGGCCGATCGGATCCGGGCCTGGGAGCGGATCATCGCCACCAAGAGCGAAGGCGACGTGGTGGAAGGCGTGGTCTCCCGGAAGATCAAGGGCGGGCTGCTGGTGGACATCGGCGTGCCGGTGTTCCTGCCCGCCAGCCAGGTTGACATCCGCCGCCCCGGCGACATCGGCGATTTCGTCGGGCGCCGCATCGAGGCGAAGGTACTCAAGATAGACGTGGAGGCGCGGAACATCGTGGTCTCCCGCCGCAGGCTCATCGAGGAGCGCCGCTCCGAGGCCAAGGAGAAGCTCCTGACCGAAATCGAGGTGGGGCAGATGCGCAAGGGCGTGGTGAAGAACCTCGCCGAGTTCGGGGCGTTCGTGGACCTGGGGGGGCTGGACGGGCTGCTGCACATCACCGACATGAGCTGGGGCCGGATCGGGCACCCCTCGGAGATGCTCCGGGTCGAGCAGGACATCGAGGTGATGATCCTGAACGTCGACCGGGAGAAGGAGAAGATCGCCCTTGGCCTGAAGCAGAAGACCCCCTCGCCCTGGGAAGGCGTCGAGCAGCGCTACCCGGTGGGCTCGCGGGTCCGCGGGCAGGTGGTCAACATCATGCCCTACGGCGTGTTCGTGAAGCTGGAGGAGGGCGTCGAGGGCCTGGTGCACATCTCCGAGATGTCCTGGACCCGGCGGATAAACCATCCCTCCGACATACTCGCCGTCGGCGAAGAGATCGACATCGTGGTCCTGGAGATCAACAGGTCCAAGCAGGAGATCTCGCTGGGCATCAAGCAGACCGAGGTGAACCCGTGGACGCTGGTGAAGGAGAAATACCCGCCCGGGACGGTCGTCGCCGGCAAGGTCCGCAACCTGACCAACTACGGCGCGTTCGTGGAGATCGAGGAGGGCATCGACGGGCTGCTGCACGTTTCGGACCTGTCGTGGACGCGGAAGGTCGGGCACCCGTCAGAGCTGCTCAAGAAGAACCAGGACATCCAGTGCGTGGTGCTGAGCGTCGATGAGCAGAAGACGCGGGTGGCCCTGGGGCTCAAGCAGCTCACCGAGGACCCCTGGCTGCGTCAGATACCCGAGCACTACATCCCCGGGCAGATCGTCAAGGGCAAGGTCACCAAGGTCACCAACTTCGGCGTCTTCGTGGAGCTGGAGAGCGACCTGGAGGGCCTGCTGCACATCTCGGAACTGGCCGACCACAAGGTGGACAACCCCGAGGAGATCGTCAAGGCGGGCGAGGACATCGAGGTGAAGATCCTGCGGGTGGACTCGGAAGAGCGGAAGATCGGGCTCTCGCTGAAGCGCGCCCAGTGGGCGGCGGAGGACGGGGTGCCCGGCGAGACCCCGACCGAGCCGGTCCGCCGCCGGGGCGGGCTCGGGGCCGAGACCGGAATGCTGGGCGCCATGGAGGGGAGGTCCTTCATCGCCACCGCCCACACGCCCGGAGCCCCCGCCCAGGGAGAGGAAGGCCCGCCGCGCAGACGCGCCGAGAATATCGACCCGGAGAAGGCCGATCAGATCGCCATGGAAGCCCTGGGTGAAGGCAAGGACAAGCCTGCCCCCGAGGCCGAGGATAAGACGCCCGAGGCAGCGGAGAAGACTGCCGAGGCCGAGGAGAAAACCCCCGAGGCAGCGGAGAAGACTGCCGATGCCAAGGAGAAAACCCCCGAGGCAGCGGATAAGACCGCCGAGGCCAAGGAGAAAACCCCCGAGGCAGCGGAGAAGACTGCCGAGGCCGAGGACAAGACCCCCGAGGCCCAGCCGCCCGCCGAAGAGGCAAAGGCCGAAGACGCCGAGAAGCAAGCCCAGGCCGGCGAGGACGCCGCCGCGGCGGGCGAGACCCAGGATGAGGGCGAGAAAGCCTGACCGAGAACATAAGGCGCTGCCGGAGGAGCACCAGCGGCCCGCCCCTAGCGGGCCGCCGGCCTTGCGGCCCGCCCCGCCGCGCCCGCTTCGAAAGACCAGCCTGCCCGCCGCGTTAATCAAGTCGCCCCCCCGCCTTGCCGAAATTGGCTATGGAACCTTCCCGCCGCCGGGCGGAAGGAGAGTCGAGGCGTCGGGAAACGGAGGCGCGGCAAAATGGCGAAAGCGGGCTTGGGCTGGTACCTGGACCACATCACGGACACCGAGCTGCTGACCGCCGATCAGGAGAAGCAGCTCGCCCGGCGGATTCGCGAGCACCAGGATCCCTCGGCCAGGGAGCAGATGATCCAGGCGAACCTCCGCCTGGTGGTGAACATCGCCAAGCGGTTCGGCGACCGCGGCATGCTGCTCAGCGACCTGGTGGCCGAGGGCAACCTCGGGCTGGTGCGGGCGTCGGAGGAGTTCGACCCCGACGCCGGGGTGCGCTTCAGCACCTACGCCGCCTGGTGGATCAAGCAGGCCATTAAGCGGTCGCTCATCAACGCCGTCCAGCCGGTGCACATCCCCGCGTACATGACCCAGCAGATCAGCAAGTGGCGCAAGGCCGCCGGGCAACTGCAACTGGAATTGGGGCGGACCCCGACCCTCGAAGAGATTGCCAAGAAGCTGAAGATATCCGGAAAGAAAGCCGCGATGGTTCACCAGGGCCTGATGGCCGTCAACGCCCCCACTCAGATGGCCGGAGACCAGGCACAGGCCCTGGCGGAAATGCTGCCAGACACCCAGTCCGACCCGGGAGAGTTCTGTGAGGATGAAGACAGGTCAGCGATGGTTCAGAAGCTGCTGGGGCAGCTTCCCGAACGGGAGCAGAAGATTCTGACCTACCGCTTCGGCCTGGACGGCCACGAGGGCCCGCCCCGAACACTCAAGGAAGTGGGCACGATGGTCGGACTAACCCGCGAGCGCGTACGCCAGCTCGAGAAGCAAGCGCTGGCGAAGCTGCAGGGCCTGCTGGACGAGATGCTCTAGGGCATCCGTCCGCGCGCGTCCGGCTCGTTTGGGCGCGTCGCCCGGGCCGCGGTCGCGGCTTACATAGGGCGGCCGGAACTGATCCGGTCGCCCGTTGAAAGCATCCCCGCCGGCGGCGGGTTCATTGCTTGGGGGCGCACATCTGACGTGACAAGTCCGGCCGAACACGACCGCTCCGCCCTTCCACCAGCAGCGCGCCGGCAGTTGGGCAACCCACAAGAACAATTGATCTTCTGAGAACGTAGTGTATGCTTGAAGCCGTCCGGGGTAGGGGCTATGCTTTTGGGCTAAGGATATGTGTCGGCGGCAGCCGAAGCCACGGATGGTCGGATACCGCAATGAGAGATAATGCTCCCGGGGACATCCACCGGCCGGATAAGGGCCGGGCGGAATGGCGGCCCATCGCCGCCGCCGTTCTGTTGGGACCACGAACCCGTCCGCTCTGGATCACTGCGGCGGTGGGGATGGTGCTGTTTGCTGCCTTCAGGGCGGTGCTGATACTGGCCTGCTGGGGTGATCTGGCGGAGGTCGCCGGGCGGGGGGTCCTCCGCTGCTTCCTGGTGGGGATGAAATTCGACGTCATGCCCATCGGCTTCGCCCTGTTGCCCATGGTCCTGGCGCTCTCGCTGGCCCCCGATTCGGCCCTGACCGGGCGAAGGTTCCGCCGCCTGGTGGCGGCATACGCGGCCGCGATGATCACCCTCGCCGGACTGGTCGAGGTCATCGGGGCGGGCTTCTTCATGCACGAGGGCGCCCGCCTGAACTGGATGTCGATCGGGTACCTTACCCTGGAGACCGCCGAGTTCGTCTGGAAGAACTACCCCGCCTGGCTGGTGCCTCCGGGGATAGTGGCGGTTTACTACCTCAGCTATAGGCTGCTTCGCTGGGCATTCTGGCGAGGGGGCCGACCGGCGGGGCCCGGGTGGATTCGCCCGGTGCAGACGGCCGTGCTTATCGGGCTCTGCGCGCTCGCCGCACACGGCGGGGTCCGGGGCCGGCCCGTCCGCCGCGGCTCGGCGAATTTCTCCGACAACCGGCTCATCAGCCAGTTGACGCTGAACAACTTCTTCACCGGCTTCAGCGCGGTGCGCTCCTGCATTCAGGAGAGCGAGGACGAGCTGACGCTATACTCCTTCCCGCCGCCGGAGCCCTCTGCACGAGCGGTCGGGGCCATGCTCCACCAGGACCAGGACACGCCGCTGCCGGGCGCGGACAACCCTCTTTGGCGACGGACGGAGACAGGCCGACCGACGCGTGACTACAACGTTGTGATGATCGTCATGGAGAGCATGGCCGGCCGGCCGGTGGGAGCGATGGGCCACAAGCCCAGCTACACCCCCCGGCTCGACGCAATCTGCGAGCAAGGCCTGTTCTTCGATCGCATGTACGCCGTCGGCGCCCGCACCAACCGCGGGCTGGTCGGCACGCTCTGCGGGCACCCGGACCTCGGCGCCACCTCCGTGCTGAAGAGCCCCCGGGCGCTGGGCAAGTTCCTTACCCTGCCGCAGGTCTTCCGCCAGCGCGGCTACAGGACGCTCATGCTCTACGGCGGGCGGGCCAAGTTCGACAACATGGGGAAGTTTTTCGCCTCAGGCGGGGTGGAAAGGATCATCGAGCAGCGCGACCTCAACGCAAAGGCCCTCGCCGGCAACTGGGGCGTGCCCGACGAAGTCGTCTTCGACAGGGCCCACCAGGAATTCGAGGAGTTGGGCGACCAGCAGTTCTTCGGGGTGATCCTCACGGTCTCCAACCACGAGCCATACGACATCCCCGCCGGGCGCGTCCCCATGCTCCCGGCCGACGACGAGCGAAACCGCCAGCTCAACGCATTCCGCTACGCCGACTGGGCGATGGGAGAGTTCTTCCGCAAGGCCCGCACCTCGCCCTATTTCGGCAGGACGATCTTCGTGCTGGTGGCCGACCACGGACAGGGCCTCAACCGCCGCTGGGCACTCGACGTGCCCGGCTACCGCGTGCCCTGCGTGATCTACGCCCCGGGCATAATCCCGCCGGGGCGGGTCCGGACAGTCGCCAGCCAGACGGACATCGCCCCGACGCTTCTGGCGCTGATGGGCGGCCAATACGAGCATTGTTTCCTGGGCAGGAACATCCTGGCCGTTCGCCCGGGCGACGGGTTCGCCCTGCTGCACGAGGACGAGTACCTCGGCTGGGTCCGCGGGCGGCGGGCGCTGCTGCTGAGGCCCGGGAGCGACCCCATGCTGTTCAGGGTCGGCGACGACTCGATGGCCAAGATTCCCCTGGCCCGGGCCGGTCCGGCAGAGGTCGCCGACATGCGGGGGCGGATGCTCTCGTACTACCGCACGGCGCTGGATCTGTTCCTCAACGAGGGCTACCGCGCCCCGATGACCGCCCTGGCGGCGGCCCCCCGCTGAAGAGGCACTGGACGCCGCCCCGGCCGGCGAGTAAACTCCTGCCCCGCGCGTGGAGGGTAGCCTGTCCCGCGTCGGTCGATCGTCGGAGTCAGAATGGACCTGGAGAAGTACATCCGTGACATTCCCGACTTCCCTACGAAGGGGATCATCTTCAAGGACATCACGCCGCTGCTGGCCAACCCGGGCGCGCTGGACGAGGCCGTCCGCCGCCTGGCCGAGCCTTACGAGGGCACGGGCGTCGAGTGCGTCGCGGCCGTCGAGAGCCGGGGCTTCATCTTCGGCGCGGCGGTGGCCCGCCAGATCGGCGCCGGCTTCGTGCCGATCCGAAAGCCCGGCAAGCTCCCCCACGAGACGGTCAGCAAGGAGTACTCGCTGGAGTACGGCACCGACGCCGTGGAGATCCACACCGACGCCGTCTCGCCCGGGTCGAAGGTGCTGATGATCGACGACCTGCTGGCCACCGGCGGGACGATGGCGGCGGCCTGCGAGCTGGTCGCCTCGCTGGGCGGGCGGATAGTCGGCATCGCCTTTCTCATCGAACTGGGCTTCCTCAACGGCAGGGCCAAGCTGGCCGGATACGACCTGCACACGCTGATTCGCGTCGAGTGATCGACGGATGACAGGGCATAGCCGTGGGAGGGGCGGCGCTTCGCGAGCTGCACAACGGGACGAGCGAGAAAATGACCGAGACGAAGAGTTGCGTGATTCGACGTGCGGCCGGGCCTGTTCGGCTCTCCTGCGCCGACCCGGCATGGGAGGCGGCCGAGAGGCTCGCCATCGATCAGTTCCCCTGGTACGAGTCCGGCCAGAAGCAGGGGACCGACGTGGCGATGCTCTACGACGATGACGGGGTCTACCTCCTGTTCGTCTGCGAGGACAAGCACATCTTCAGCCGGGAGACCCGCCCCAACGGCGACGTGTACCTGGACAGTTGCGTGGAGTTCTTCGCCATGGTCGATCCGCCGCGCCGGGGCGGCTATTTCAACTTCGAGGCCAACTGCTGCGGCACGGTGCATCTGGGGTTCGGCGAGGGGCGGGAGGGGCGGCGGCTTGCCCCGCCGGAGGTGCACAACGAGATCTGTGCGATAACCTCCATCCCCACCCCCACGCGAGAGGAGTCGTCGGCCGCCGACGGCTGGTGGCTGGCGGCCATGCTGCCCTTCGCGACCATCTCGCAGTTCGCCGGCTTCGAGGTGGCGCCGAAGTCCGGGACCCTCTGGCGGGCAAACTTCTACCGCTGCGGCGGAAAGACCGACACACAGTACGCCTGCTGGAACCCCATCGGCTGCGAAAAGCCCGACTTCCACCGCCCGGAGTTCTTCGGCGACCTCACCTTCGAGTAACGCGAACACGCGGGTACACGGTGTTGCGTCCCGGGTCGTCGAGGTGGATGATGAAGGCAGATCTCCTCGGCAGGAGAAGGCAAATATGGCAACGCGCTCTTTCACCGCGGCCATCTGGCGCGAGGACGACGGCTTTGTGGCGCTGTGTCCGGAACTGGACGTGGCCAGCCAGGGGAACACGCTCGAAGAGGCCCGGGCAAATCTGCGCGAAGCAGTGGAGTTGTTTCTGGAAGCGGCCAGCGGCGCCGAAGTCGCCGAGCGGCTGCATGGAGAAATCTATCTGACCGGACTGGAGGTCAGTGTTGGGTAGGTTGGCAGAACGTGGCCGCAGACGCCCCGGGCACGGCACCCCCGCCTTCGTGCAAGTCGCACAATTCGTGTAATTCGTGTAATTCGTGGACTACTTCTTTTGCTTCTTCTGCTGCTTCTGCTGCTTCTGAATCCTGGCCCAGGAATCGCGCAGCGACACGGTCCTGTTGAAGACGAGCCGCTCGTCTGCCGAATCCGGATCGACGCAGAAGTATCCCTGCCTCTCGAACTGGTATCGCTGCCCCGGCTTCGCCCCGGCCAGGGATGGCTCGACCCGGCAGGAGGCCAGGACCTCCAGCGAGTTGGGGTTCAGGCTGGACTTGAAGTCGCCCCCCTCCGCCACGTCGGCTGGATTCTCTTTGGCATAGAGATGGTCGTACAGCCGCACCTCGGCCGGGATCGCGTGGGCGGCAGAGACCCAGTGCAGCGTTGACTTGACCTTCCGCCCGTCCGGGGAGTCGCCGCCCCGCGTGGCCGGGTCGTAGGTGCAGTGCAGCTCGACCACCTCGCCGGCGTCGTCCTTCACCACGTCGGTGCAGGTGATGAAGTACGCGTACCGCAGCCGCACCTCGCGCCCGGGTGCCAGGCGGAAGAACTTCTTCGGCGGGTCCTCCCGAAAATCCTCGCGCTCGACGTACAGCACCTTCGAGAACGGGACCTTCCGCGTGCCGGCGGCGGGGTCCTCGGGATTGTTGACCGCCTCCATCTCCTCGACCTTCTCTTCGCCGTAGTTGTCGATGACCACCTTCAGCGGGCGGAGCACGGCCATGACGCGCGGGCTGCTGATGTTCAGGTCCTGGCGGAGGCAGTGCTCCAGCAGCGCGATATCGACCGTGCTCTCGGTCTTCGAGACGCCGACCCGCCTGAGGAACTCTCGGATCGCCCCCGGCGTGTAGCCGCGGCGGCGCATGCCGCGAAGCGTCGGCATCCGCGGATCGTCCCAGCCGCTGACGCTGCCCGCCTCCACCAGCGGGCGCAGGAACCGCTTGCTCATCACCGTGTGCGTCAGGTTGAACCGCGCGAACTCGATCTGCTGGGGATGGTGAACGCCGAGCTGGTCGAGGAACCAGTCGTACAGCGGGCGGTGGTTCTCGAACTCCAGCGAGCACAGCGAGTGCGTCACGCCCTCGATGGAGTCCTCCAGCCCGTGCGCCCAGTCGTACATCGGATAGACGCACCACTTGTCGCCCTGTCGGTAGTGGCGGGCGCGCAGGATGCGGTACATGACCGGGTCGCGCATGTTGATGTTGGGGTGGGCCATGTCGATCTTAGCCCGCAGCACGCGGCTAGCGTCGGGGAACTCGCCGGCGCGCATTCGCCGGAACAGGTCGAGGCTCTCCTCCGCCGGCCGCCCGCGATAGGGGCTGTCAACGCCCGGCGAGGTCAGCGTGCCGCGCGTCCGGCGTATGTCCTCAGCCGACTGGTCGTCCACGTAGGCCTTGCCCGCCTCGACGAGCCGCACGGCGTACTCGTACATCTGCTCGAAGTAGTCGGAGGCGAAGCACAGGTGCTCGCCCCAGTCGAAGCCCATCCAGCGGATGTCCTCCTGGATCGCCTCGACGTACTCGGCCTCCTCCCTCGTGGGATCGGTGTCGTCGAAGCGGAGGTGGCAGCGCCCGCCGAACTCCTCGGCCACGCCGAAGTCGATGCCGAAGGCCTTGGCGTGACCGATGTGCATGTAGCCGTTGGGGTCGGGCGGGAAGCGGGTGACGACCTTCCCGCCCCACTTGCCGGTCTTGATGTCCTCCGCGACGATCTCGCGGATGAAGTCACGCGATGGCTCGCCAGCCGGTGTGCTCATTCGAGATCCGCTCTCCTGTCGGGTTCGCTGGGCGTCCTGTCGTCTCGGGATTCTATCCCCCGGCCGGGGTATTCTCAACGAGCGTCGGCGGCAGGGGCGTTGAAAACCCGCGCCCTTGGCAATAAGTTATAGTCATGGGCAAGCTCAAGACACGCTTCGCCCCGTCGCCGACGGGCTACCTTCACGTGGGCGGGGCGCGGACGGCGCTGTTCAGTTTCCTGGCGGCGCGCCAGGCCGGGGGCACCTTCCTGCTCCGCATCGAGGACACCGACCGGGCCCGCCACGACGAGTCGGCCGTCGGCAAGATAATCGACGACCTCCGCTGGCTGGGAATCGCCTGGGACGAGGGCGTCGAGGTCGGAGGCCAGGCCGGGCCGTACCGCCAGTCCGAGCGCCTCGAGACCTACCGCAAGCACGTCGATCGGCTCCTGGCCGAGGGTAGGGCCTATCACGCCTTCGAGACGCCCGAGGAGCTGGCCGCCATGCGCAAGGCGGCCGAGGCCGACAAGCAGGGCTTCCGCTATCCCCGGCCCGACCCGCTACCCTCGGCCGACGACGCCGAGAGCGCCCGCGCCCAGGGCAAGCCCGTCGTCGTCCGCTTCCTCAGCCCCGGCGCCGACGTGACCGTCTCCGACAAGGTTTTCGGCCAGGTCACCACGCCCGCCGACCAGACCGACGACTTCGTCATCCTCAAGGCCGACGGCTGGCCGACGTATCACCTGGCCAACGTCGTCGATGACGAGATGATGGGCGTCACCCTCGTCATGCGCGGGCAGGAGTTCCTCGGGCAAACGTGGCGGCAGAAGCTGCTGCGCGAGGCGCTGGGCTTCCCCGAGCCGGCCTACGCCCACCTGCCGCTGATCCTCGACATGGCCGGGCGGAAGCTCTCCAAGCGCGACGGCGACGTGGAGGTCCACGCCTTTCGCGCGGCCGGGTACTTGCCCGAAACGCTCGTCAACTTCATCGCCCTGCTCGGCTGGAGCCCGCCGGGAGACCGCGAGAAGTTCACCCTCGACGAGCTGGCCGAGGCGTTCAGCATCGACCGCGTCGGCAAGGCAAACGCCAAGTTCGACCGCGACAAGCTGCTAGCGTTCAACACCGACGCCGCTGCCGCCGCCGGGCCGGACCGACTCCTCGCCGCCTTCAAGGACTACCTCGCGCTGAACGACACGCCCATCCCCGCCGACGACGAGAAGCTCGCCCACCTGATCCGCGCCAACCCAACGTTGCGGACCTTCGCCGACGTCGTGGCGAAGTCGGCCGTGCTGTGCGTCGGCGACGACGAGTTCGAGTACGACGCCAAGACCGTCAAGAAGGTCCTGGCGGGCGGCGGGGGCGCCGGCTACGCCATGCTCGAGCGGCTCCGCCCCGCCCTGGTCGAGTGCGACTGGACCGAACAGGCCGTAAAGGCGCTGATCGAGTCGGTGTGCGCCGAGAAGTCGGTCGGCATGGGCAAGGTCGCCCAGCCGCTTCGCGTGGCCGTCTGCGGCACGGCCGTCAGCCCGCCAATCCACGACACGCTCCTGATCCTGGGCAAGCCCAAGACCCTCGCCCGCATCGACCGGTGCCTGAGCCGCCGCGCCGACGACAAGAAACACGATTGATCGGACGTCACATAATCGGGAACGCACGATGAGCTTGCTCGTAACCGGCAGCATCGGGATTGACACGGTGGAGGCCCCGTGGGGCCGGGCCGAAGATACCCTCGGCGGGTCGAGCATTTACTTTGCCTGCGCGGCCAGCTTCCTCTCGCCGGTGAGGCTGGTCGGCGTGGTCGGCGACGACTGCCCGGTGGGCTTCCTCGCCCCGCTGGAGGACAACCCCAACATCGACCTGGCCGGGCTGGAGGTGAGGCCCGGCTCGCGGACCTTCCGCTGGCACGGCCGATACCACACCGACGTCAACCTCCGCGACACGGTGAACGTCGAGCTGAACGTCCTGGCCGAGCGGCCGCCGGACATCCCGCCCGCATTCCGCGACAGCGAGTTCGTCTTCTTGGCCAACACGCACCCGGCCCTTCAGGCTGGGCTGCTGGAGCAGCTTGAAGCGCCCCGCCTGGTGGTGGCCGACACGATGGACCTGTGGATCGAGGGCGAGCCGGACGCGCTGGCCGAGCTGCTGGGGCGGATCGACGGGCTGGTCCTCAACGACTCCGAGGCCAGGCAGTTGACCGGCAAGTCGAACCTCATCGCCGCCGGGGCCGAGATCGCCCGGCGGGTCGGCGCGAGCAAGCGGCCGCAAGGCGACCGGCCGGACGGCGGATTCGTCATCGTCAAGAAGGGCGAGCACGGCAGCCTACTGTTCGCCGGCGGCGACGTCTCAGCCATGCCGGGCTTCCCCGCCCTCGAGGTCGTCGATCCGACCGGGGCCGGAGACAGCTTCGCCGGCGGGCTGATGGGACACCTCGCCGGCTGCGGAGACGACTGGCCCGCCGCCCTGCCCAGGGCGATGGCCTACGGGACGGTCGTGGCCAGCTTCGCCCTGGAGGACTTCTCGCTGCGCCGCCTCCAGCAGATCGCCCGCGATGACATCGACGCCCGCCTGGCGCGGTTCGAGGCGATGCTCAGGTTCTAGCGCTCCAGGGGCGGCAGTTGGGAGAGTGAATCGGTGGCGACACGAATGTTTCTGGCCGTGCCTTTGAGCGAGCAAGTCGTGGGGCGGCTGGCCGACGCACAGCAGTCTCTCTCGGCCACCGGCGCGCAGGTCCGCTGGGTGGCGCGGGAGAACCTGCACCTGACGCTGAAGTTCCTCGGGAACGTCGAGGATGCCGACACGGCCGAGGTCTGCCGCCTGGCCGGCGAGGTCGCCGCCGCCGTCGAGCCGTTCGACTTCGCGGTCACCGCCCTGGAGGCGGTCCCGCCCCGCGGCGCCCTGCGGATGATCTGGGCCGGCGTCACCGAACCGACGGGCGCACTGGCGAAGCTCAACCGGTCGGCCGAGGACGCCTACGAGCAGATGGGCTTCGAGAAAGAGACGCGCCCTTACCGCCCGCACCTGACACTCGGGCGGGTCAAGTCCGGCCGGAACGTCGCCGAACTCCGTGCGGCCGCCGAGCGATTCGCCGAAACCGACTTCGGCACGACGCCCGCCGAAGAGCTGATCGTCTTCGAGTCCCGCCTGACCCCCACCGGCCCGGTCTACTCGCCACTGACAAGGGCGGCGATCGGAGGGTGAGACATTTCCCCCGGTCGATCGGGCGGCGCCTTGCCAAGGGCAACGGGAGGCGATAGGCTCGCGTCGCGGAAGGCGAACTTTTTTCCAGGTATCGGGGCTTGCCATACCCGAACAGGTTCCGTACACTTGTGCCGGTTCGTGAGATCGTCATTGGCGGCAAGGAGAGAGTAGATGGCTAAGTCATCCGGAAAGACGGCAAAGAAACCGACATTCGTGGCCGAGCCGGGAGCGCCCGCCGAGAGGCGCGAGAAGGCCCTGGCGTCAGCACTGGAGCAGATCGAGAAGAACTACGGCAAGGGGAGCATCATGCGCCTCACTGACGACCTGGTCGTGGCCGTGGACGGCATCCCCACCGGCTCGCTGAGCCTGGACCTGGCCCTGGGCGGGCGGGGCGTGCCGCGGGGGCGGGTCTGCGAGCTCTTCGGCCCGGAGGGCGGCGGCAAGACCACGCTGTCGCTGCACGTGATCGCCAACTGCCAGAAGGACGACGGCGTGGCCGCCTTCATCGACGCCGAGCACGCACTCGACCCCACCTGGGCCAGGAAGCTGGGCGTCAAGCTCGAGAACCTGCTGGTCTCCCAGCCGGACACCGGCGAGCAGGCGCTGGAGATCTGCGAGATGCTCGTCCGCTCCAACGCCGTTGACCTGATCGTGATCGACTCGGTGGCGGCGCTGATCCCGCGGGCGGAGATCGAGGGCGAGATGGGCGACGTCCACGTGGGCCTCCAGGCCAGGCTCATGAGCCAGGCCATGCGAAAGCTCGCCGCCGTCATCGGCAAGAGCCGCACCTGCGTGATCTTCATCAACCAGATCCGCATGAAGATCGGGGTGATGTTCGGCAACCCGGAGACCACCCCCGGCGGGCGGGCGCTGAAGTTCTACAGCTCGGTGCGGATCGACATCCGGCGCGTCTCCACCATCAAGGAGGCCGACAAGCCGGTCGGCACGCACGTCCGCGCCCGCGTGGTCAAGAACAAGATCGCCCCGCCCTTCCGCACCGCCGAGTTCGACATCATGTTCGACGCCGGAATCAGCGCCAGCGGCGACCTGCTTGACCTGGCGGTCGAGAACGACGTCGTGGACAAGTCGGGAGCGTGGTTCAGCTTCGGCGACATCCGCCTGGGCCAGGGGCGGGAGGCGTCCAAGAGCTTCCTGGCCGACAACGCGGACCTCTTCGAGGAGGTCAAGCGGGGCGTCCTGGCCAAGATGCTGGCCTAGGGACGGGCCGGCCTCCCGCAGGCAAGGAGAGAACCAATGAGAGTTGTGCGCACCCTTGTTGCGTGCCTGGCTGCGGGGATAGGATTGTGGGTCGTCAGCGCTTCCGGCCGGGCCCGAGCGGCGCCCGCGGCGACGACCACCCGCGCCGCCGGCGTCAAGGTCATTCCCGTGGCCGTCAGCGAAACGCGCTACAAGTGGCTGGCCGCGGGACGCAAGAAGTCCGACTACGCCGAGCTGACGATGACGGTCCACGTGGTGGGCGAGGCGGCCACCAAGGCCGTGCGCTTCGGGCGCGTCAAGATCACCCACGCCGTTGACGAAGAGGGCAACAGCCTCCTCGCCGCCGCCAAGGAGCGGCGGCATCCCCACGACTATGTAAGGGATTTCATCACGATCACAGAGCGGCAAAGAGAGCAGCACAAGAACGGGTTTCAGGCGGAATTCATCCGTCTCAAGCCGGCTCCCCGGGCAGCGGCCAAGATCGCGAAAGTAAGCGGCTCTCTCAAGCTGCTCACCGGCGGGAAGGTCGCCGAGGTGATCATCCCCAACGCCCGATCGCTCATCGGCATAGAGGTTGACCACCCGGCGCTCAAGGCGGCGGGAGTGAAGGTCAAGATCGTCAAGCCGGGAACGCTCAAGATCGTCAAGCCGGGGACGTCCCACATCGCCTGGCTGGACCCGAGCAAGACGGTTTCCTTTCGGATCGACGGCAAGGTGGATGCCTTTCTGGGTGCGGTCATGGTGGACTCTGCGGGCAGGGCCGTTAGCTGTAATTCCAGCGTGCGGACTGACGGCGGGGCTATCAGGCAGCAGTCGCTGACGGCCGAGAAGCAGCTGCCCGCAAAGGCCGGGCTCAAGCTGGAGGTCCTCAGCGGCGCCAAGGTCGTGACCGTGCCGTTCGAGCTGAAGGACATCCCCCTGCCCTAGCGCTGGGCCGCATCGGCGGTAATCACCCCGGCAAAGGCTTCCCCAACCTCGGCCGGTTCCACTAGAATGCACGCCCGGCGGCGGGTGCCGCGCACGCTTCCACGGTCTCGAGGTCCGGCATGGCAAGAACATCCGAGCAAATCCGGCAGGAGTTCATCCAGTTCTTCACCGACCGGGGGCACACCGTCGTGCCGTCCAGCTCGCTGCTGCTGGCCGACGACCCCACGCTGCTGTTCGCCAACGCCGGCATGAACCAGTTCAAGGACGTCTTCCTGGGCACCGGCAGGCGCCCCTACAGCCGGGCGGTCAACACGCAGAAGTGCATCCGCGCCGGCGGCAAGCACAACGACCTCGAAGACGTCGGGCACGACACCTGCCACCAGACGTTCTTCGAGATGCTGGGCAACTGGTCGTTCGGCGACTACTTCAAGGCCGAGGCCATTGAGTGGGCGTGGGAGCTGCTGACCGGCGTCTGGGGGATCGACAAGAACAGGCTCTACGCGACCTACTTCGGCGGCGACGAGTCCGTTCCGGTGCCGGCCGACGAGGAATCGCCCGAGTTGTGGCCGAAAGTGACCGACATGCCGGCCGGGCGGGTCCTGCCGTTCGATGCGAAGGAGAACTTCTGGAGCCCGGGGGATACCGGCCCGTGCGGGACGTGCAGCGAGGTCCACTACGACATGGGGTCGGGCAACTGCGACGGCTCGCGGCATCCGGGCGAGGCATGCGCAGTCAACGTGGAAGGCTGCGGGCGGTTCGTCGAACTGTGGAACCTGGTGTTCATCCAGTTCAGCCGCGACGACGCCGGCACCCTCGAGCCCCTGCCGGCAAACCACGTGGACACGGGTCTGGGCTTCGAGCGCGTCTGCGCCGTCCTCCAGGGCAAGAGAAGCAACTACGACACGGACGTGTTCGCTCCCCTGATGGCGGCGCTGACGGGAATCACGGGCGCCCGCTACGGAGACGGCGCCGATACGGACGTGGCCATGCGAGTCGCCGCCGACCACGTCCGGGCGTGCAGCTTCGCCATCGCCGACGGCGTGCTGCCCTCCAACGAGGGCCGGGGATACGTCATCCGGCGCATCCTCCGCCGCGCCGCCCGCTTCGGCCGGAATCTCGGCCAACACGAGCCGTTCCTGCACATGCTCGTCCCCGTCGTCGTCGAGCAGATGGGCGAGGTCTTCCCGGAAATCGCCCAGCGGCGCAAGCAGATCGCCGAGACCGTCCGCGACGAGGAGGAATCGTTCAACCGCACCCTCGACCGCGGCATCGACCTGTTCGATCGCGTAGCGGCCGATGCCGACCGGCAGCTCAGCGGCGCCGTCGCCTTCGAACTCTATGCCACGTACGGGTTCCCCGTCGACCTGACCCAGCTCATGGCGGCCGAGCGCGGGCTGACGGTGGACATGCCCGGGTATGAAGACGAGATGGCCCGCCACCGCGAGATCTCCGCAGCCGGAGGCGGGACGTTTCAGGCGGCGGCGATCACCGGCCTGCCTGAGACCGACGACACGGCCAAGTACGAGACCGGGCCCGTCCAGGCCAAGGTCCTCGGCTGGGTCGTGGGCGAGAACTTCGTGAAGCAAGGCGCTCTGGGCGAGGGGGCCGAAGCCGCTGTCGTCCTGGACAAGACGCCCTTCTACGGCGAGGCCGGCGGGCAGGTGGGCGATACCGGCAGCCTAGCCTTCCGCGGGGGGAGATTCGACGTCCGTGACGCCAAACTCGTCGGCCACTGCGTGCTGCACACCGGGATCGTCGCCGAGGGGACGCTCAAGGTGGGCGCCGAAGTGACGGTGCAGGTCGGCGCCTCGCGCGCCGACGCGATGCGCAACCACACGGCCACGCACCTGCTCAACTGGGCGTTGCGGCGTGTGCTTGGCGGGCGGGTGGACCAGGCCGGCAGCGTGGTCGAGCCGGCGCGGCTGCGGTTCGACTTCACCCACGGCCAGGCCGTCACGGCAGAGCAGCTCGCCGAGGCCGAGAGGCTCGTCAACGAGCGAATCCTCGCCGACGAGGCCGTCTCCGCCCGGCAGGTGCCCCTGGCCGAGGCCCGGCAGATCGCCGGTGTGCGGGCGGTCTTCGGCGAGAAATACCCCGACCCGGTGCGGGTGGTCAGCGTGGGAGTGGCCGACCCGGTCAAGGACGCCGACGACACCTCCCTGGTCGAGTTCTGCGGCGGCACGCACGTCGAGCGCACCAGCGAGATCGGCTTCTTCAAGATCGTCTCGGAGGAGTCGGTGGCCAAGGGCATCCGCCGGATCACAGCCGTAACCGGCCACGAGGCAGTGAGATACGTCCAGCGGATGGACGAGGCGGTCCGCTCGGCCTCGGCGGCGCTGCGGGTGCCGGTCGAGGAGATCGGCCAGCGGATCGCCGCCATGCAGAAGGAGCTCAAGGGGCTCCGCAAGCGTCCCGCCGGCGGCGGAGCGGGGGGCTTCCGGGCGGACTTCGTCGTCGAGTCGGCAGCGGGCAAGGTCCTGATCGGCCAGGCCGAGGCCGCGGACGCAGCCGCCATGCGCGGGCTCTGCGACGTCGAGCGGCAGAAGGGGGCGGCGGCGATGATGGTAGGCGCCGCAGACGAGGACAAGGTCACGCTGGTGGCGATGGTCTCCCAGGCGCTGGTCAAGGCGGGGAAGGTCAAGGCCGGCGAGTGGGTCCAGGCCGCCGCGGCGGTTGTCGGCGGCAGCGGAGGCGGCAAGCCGACCATGGCCCAGGCCGGCGGCAAAGAGCCCGACAAGCTGCCCGAGGCCCTTCAGGCGGCAGAGCGGTGGATCCGGGAGAGACTCGCCTAGCCTGCCTATCGCATGACCCCTTCCGAGTCTATGCAATAAGCACCTTTGCGAGAGACGGTTCTCTCGCAAAGGTTTCGACTC